>JBEANZ010000128.1:0-3191 GCA_041165185.1 Verrucomicrobiota bacterium
CGGTGGCGGCGGGTTGCACGCGGGCGGCGTAGCTGCCGGGGGCGAGCGTCACGAGGAGCACGGCGTCGGTGCTTGCGGCGTTCGCGATGGCGAAGGCGCCGACGGCGCTCGAGGCTTCGACGAGCGCGGTGGCGCCGCCCCAGTTGTCGTTGCTCGCGATCGAGAGGCCGGTGGATTGGAGGAGGAGGTCGAGTTTCGGATCGGGCATGACGCCGGGGACGCCGAACGCGCCGAGGCCGGGCCCGAGCGCGCGGACGAGGACGGTGCGCGCCGTCGCGCCGCCGATCACGAAGCCGGCGCTGAGCGTGCTGCCGGTCGCGATAGTCTTGATCACGGAGACGTTGATGAGGCGCGGGGTCGCGGCGGTGAAATTCGCCGCGGGTGTCGCATCGTAGATTTCGGCGAGGATGGTGCCGCTCGCGGTCGTGGTGGCGTCGCTCACTTGCACGGCGTAGTTGCCGGCGGCGAGCGCGGGTTGGAAGACGGCGGCGTCGCGCGTGGCGCCGTTGGCGTAGGCGAAGGCGCCGACTTGGGCGAAGGCGTTGCTGAGCGTGGCGTCGCCGGCCCAGTTGTCGTTGGTGGCGATGTTCACGTTGGTGGTGCCGGTGGCGACGAGGGTCATCTTGGGATCGGGGAGGGTGCCGGGGACGCCGAAGGCGCCGAGCGAGGGGCCGACGGCGCGCGCGAGCACGGCCTTCGCGCCGCTGGTGCCGGCGCCGCCGAGGACGGTGCCCATCGACATCTGTTCGCCGGCGACGAGCGGCGTGATGATCGAGAGGTTGATCAGGCGGCCGGGGTTGGTCGTCGGCGTCAGCGTGAGGACGGCGGCGGCGCTGGTGATTTCGTTGCGGGTGCCGTTAATCGTGTTGGTGACGACGCAGGTGTAGGTGGCGGCGTCGGCGGCGGTCGCGTTTTTCACGACGAGGAGCGAGGCGCTGGCGCCGGGGAGGGCGGCGCCGTTGCGGAGCCATTGGTAGGTCGGCGTGGGGGTGCCGGTGGCGGGGGCGTTGAAGGCGACGGTGCTGCCGGGCGCGACGGTTTGCGAGGCGGGTTGCGCGGCGAAGCTCGGCGCGGACGCGGTGGCGTCGACGTTGAGCGTGGCGGCGGCGCTGTTGACGGTGCCCTGAGAATTCGTGACGGCGACGGTGTAGTTGCCGGCGTCGGTGAGCGCGACGCGGTCGATGGTGAACGAGGCGGCGGTCGCGTTGGCGATGGCGACGCCGTTCTTGAACCACTGGTAGGTGGGCGCGGGGTTGCCCGTCGCGGTGACGGTGAGGGTGACGCGCTGGCTGACGGCGGTGGTCTGGCTCTGCGGTTGCGCGCTGATGCTGGGCGGGCCCGTGGGGGCGGTGACGGTGAGGGAGGCGTTGGCGGTGGTGGCGGTGCCGGCGGAGTTGGTGGCGACGAGAGTGTAGATCCCGGAATTGGCGACGGTGACGTTGGTCAACGTGAGCGTGGCGCTCGTGGCGCCGGTGAGGTTGGCGCCGTCCTTGCGCCACTGGAGGGTGGGCGTGGGCGTGCCGGTGACGGTGGTGGTGAACGTCACCGTCGCACCCGTCGCGGCGGTCTGCGTCTGCGGTTGCGCGGTGATTTGCGGCGCGACCGTGCCGGCGCCGCCGGCGATCACGTAGCGCACGGTGGCGGGGCCCTCGGAGCTGCCCTGCTTGTTGGCGAATTCCCACGCGGTGATCGAGACGGTAAACGTGCCGGCGGCGGTGGGCGTGCCGGTGATGATGCCGTTGAGGTTGTTGAGGATGCCGCCGCTGGCGCCGGGGACGGCGACGCCGGGCGGGAATGTGCCCGTAAACGAATACGAGCCCGCCGCCGAAGGCGCGCCCGTGGTGGAAAACGCGACCGTGGTCACCGGCGTGCCGACGGTGCCGTTGACGGTGGTGGCGGTGACGATGAGCTGCGTGGCGCCGGCGAGCGTGTGCGCGGCGCCGAGCGCGCCGAGGGCGGCGACGGCGGATTTCAAGAGCGCGCCCGCCGGCGAGGCGTGGACCGTGCGCTCCGCGAGCCCGAGCAGGCGCAATACGGGCGTGCGCTGGAGCAGCGCGATGAGGAGCGCGCCGGAGAGATTGAACCAGCGCAGGCGCGGGAAAATTCGGGACAGGAAAAAATTCATGGACGGAAAAATTAGACCACGGAAAATCAGGCGACGAAAACGCGGACCGCGGCGCGAGCCGTCAGTTGCAGCCGCAACCGCTGCCACCCACGCCGCGACCGCCGGTGGCGGTCTCGCGCGAGAAAAACACGTGCTCCGCCATCGCGGTCGCGAGCGGATCGCGGGCGGGGTTCATCGTGTAGTCGGTGAGGCCGGCGCGCTCCCAGGGCTTCACGCGGACGAGGGCGGTATGGGTGCAGCCCGTGCCGAGCGTGGCGACGACGGCGGCGGCGAGCGCGAGGAAGGCGAAGCGGAAACGAGAGGAGGATGGCATGGCGTTAATTTTTTTCGGCGAGGAGCTGCTCGATTTGTTGGCGGAGCTGTTTGTCGGTGGCTTCGCCGTGGTAACCTTCGTGGATGAACCGCACCTTGCCGGTGCGATCGAGGAGGTAGCTCGTGGGCATCGTCGGCACGCTGACTTGCGCGACGAGTTTCTGCGCGCGGTCGTGGAGCGTGGCGAAGGGCGGGGCGAGTTTCTTGGCGAACTTCGCGGCCTCGGCGGGTTTTTCGTCGACGCTCACGGCGAGCAGCACGAAGCCGCGCGGCGCGAGGTCGGCGTGGATTTTCGCGAGCGCGGGGAACGAGGCCTTGCACGGCGCGCACCACGAGGCCCAGAAATCCACGAGCACGACCTTCCCCGCGGTCGCGGGGAGTCCGCCGCCGGCGAGCGAGACGACGCCGGCCGGGGCGAGCGCGGGAAACGCATCGCCGACCTTGAGCTCGGCGCGGGCGAGCGCGGCCGCCGCGAGCGCGAGGGGAAACGCGAGGAGGAGTTTAGTGCGTGGCGACATAATGGAAAAATCCGCGGGTCTGCGCGCGGGTGTGTTCGGTGAGGATGAGCCCCTCGGCGCCGGGGACCGCCTGGATGAACTCGAGCCCGCGCGGCACGCCGAGGACAAACGCGGTCGTCGAAAGCACGCCCGCCTGGAGGCACGAGCCGGCGATGACGGTGGCCTGCGTGCAGCCGTTGGCGACGGGGCGGCCGGTGCGCGGATCGAGGATGTGGCCGTAGCGCTTGCCCTCGACG
>JBEANZ010000129.1:0-6053 GCA_041165185.1 Verrucomicrobiota bacterium
GAGCATCGGGATATGCGGCTCGACCTCGGCCTCGTAGTTGATGCCGGGGAGGCCGAAGCCGAAGAGTTTCAGGAACTCGCTGCGGTAGCCCGCGATATCCGTCTCGGCGGCGAGGTTTTCCGTCGTGACGCGCGGCCAGATTTCGCGGACGGCGGCTTGGATCGCGGGGCGCATTTCCCAGTCGTCGACGCGAACGCGGCCGGTCTCGTCGAATTTCGGGGTGTTGCCGCCGTAGAGCTGCGTGGCGAAGAGGCGTTGCATCTGCTCGATGCAGCCTTCGTGCGTGCCCGCGGCCTTCATGATTTTGTAGAGGATGGAGATGTAGAGCGGCACGACCGGGATGGCGCTGCTGGCCTGCGTGACGAGGGCCTTGTTGACGGAGATGAAGGCGCGGCCACCGCCGTTGAGTTTCAGAAGCGAATCGATGTGGCGGGCGGCGCGCTCGAGATCGTTCTTGGCGAGGCCGATGGTGCCGTTCTTGTAAATGGCCCACGTGACGTCGGGGCCGATGTAGGAGTAGGCGACGGATTGCGCGCCGGGGGCGAGGAGCTTGGCGTCGGAGAGCGCCTGCATCCACAGCTCCCAATCCTCGCCGCCCATGACGGCGGTGGTGTCGGCGATTTCCTGCTCGTTGGCGGGCTCGATGGTGACGGTGGAGACGACGCCTTTGTCGGTGTCGACGGTCTTGTTGGTGTAGGATTGGCCGACGGGCTTGAGGCAGGATTTGTGGACGGCGGCGGTCTTCGGATGCACGCGGCGCGGCGAGGCGAGCGAGTAGATGACGAGGTCAACCTGACCGAGGTCGGCGCGGATGGCGTCGAGGGCCTGGCGCTTGATGTCGTCGGAGAACGCGTCGCCGTTGAAATTTTTCGCGTAGAGGCCGGCGGCGCGGGCGGCGCGGGTGAAGGCGATGGTGTTATACCAGCCGGGCGTGGCGGGGCGGCCCTCCTCGGAGGGGCGCTCGAAAAACACGCCGAGCGTCGCGGCCCCGGAGCCGAAGGCGGCCGTGATGCGCGAGGCGAGGCCGTAGCCCGTGGAGGAGCCGATGACCAAAACCTTCTTCGGCCCGCCGGCGATGGGGCCGCGCGACTTCACGTGGTCGATCCATTCTTGGACGTGGGCGGCGCAGCCTGCGGGATGGGCGGTGACACACACGAAACCGCGGACCTTGGGTTTGATGATCATGGGGCGCGGAGGGTGCCGGACTCGCGCGCGCGGCGTCGAGTCAGTTTTCGGCGGCGCCCAAGATCCCAAACGCCGTCGCGGAGAAATCCCAAACGCCAAAGGGCCAAACTCCAAAGAAATCACAGACTCCAAATCCCATTCTTTGGAGTTTGGAGGTTTGGCGTTTGGGATTTCCGCGCAACGTGCGGCGTTATTTGCCGAGGAGGACGAACGGTCCCTCGGCTTTGGGCACGCCGCCCTTGCGCTCGAGCGTGACGGCGAAGGCGTTGATCGCGTTGACGGGTTGCTTGGCCTTGAAGGCGACGCGCGCGACGCCGGTCGCGGCGTCGACGGTGAACACGCCGCCGTCGACCGGGGCGGGATACTGCGGGTCGACGACCCAGAGCTGGTAGTCCTGATTCGCGGCGAGCGCGGGGAGGTTTGCGACCTGAAGGACGCCCTCCTGATGCGCCGGATTCCAGACCGCGACGGCGAGGGCCTCGGGGGAATTTTTCAACATGGAGGCGAGCGCGGTGATTTTCAGGTGGGCGAGATCGCCCTCGGTCTTGAGTTGGGCGGTGAGGAGGGCAACGCGGTCGCGGGCTTCGCCGAGCGCGCGGTCGAGCGCGGTGCCGCTCGCCGTCAGCGTTTCGATTGTTTGGGTGAGCGAGGCGATGCTTGTATCGCGGGTCGAGAGCTGCGCGCGGGCGTCGGCGAGCTGGCGCGTGGTGTCGTCGGCCTGGCGCTGCGCATCGGCGAGGCGGCGGTCGGCGAGGAGGCGCTCGGCCTCGCGGTGTTGCTCGGCGTTTTTCAGCAGGAGCTCGGCAAACGTCTGCTGCTGCCGAAGCAGCGCGGACTCGGCTTCGGCGTTGAGCTGGCGTTGCCAAAACCACGCTGCGCCCAACGCGAACGCGGCGGCGGCGGCCCACGGGAAAATTTGGCGGAGGCCGAAGACGGCGGGCCGGATAATTTTGCCGTCGTCGTCGTCGCCGCGAACGTTCGCGGTGGGCGCGGCGGCGGGTGCGTCGAGGGCGGCGAGGACGCGCGCGCGGAGCGCGGCGGGCGGCGGGGCGGCGGGCGCGAGGTGGGCGAGTTGCGCGGCGGACTCGCGGAGATCGTCGACGAGCAGGCGGAGCGCGGGATCGGCGGCGAGGGCGCGCTCGAACGCGGCGCGCTCGGCGCCCGCGAGCAGATCGAGGGCGTGGAGGGCGGCGAGTTCCTCGTGGCGTTCGTCGATCATAGCCGGCGCGGGAGCGAGTCCCGGAGTTTGAGGAGGCCGCGGCGGATGCGGGCCTTGATGGTGCCGAGGGGGGCGGCGAGTTGGGCGGCGATTTCCTCCTGCGTGAGGCCGCCGAAGAACGCGAGCTCGACGGCGCGTTGTTGCTCCAGCGGCAACGTGGCGAGGGCGGCGCGCACGGCGGCGGCCTGATCGCCGGCGGTGGCGGCGGCATCGGCGGCGGCGGGGTGTTCGTCGTAGCCGAGGTCGGCGGGGGCGGAGGCGGCGAGGAGTTCGCCGCGGCGGCGGCGCGTGCGCCAGCGATCGATGGCGCGGTTGCGGACGAAGGTGACGGCCCAGGCGAAGGCGCTGCCGCGCGCGGGGTCGAATTCGGGGGCGTGTCGCCAGAGCGCGACGAAGGCATCGTGGACGAGGTCCTGCGCCTCGGCGGGATCGCGGACGATGCGGAGCGCGGTGGCGTGGAGGGGGCGCGAGAAGCGGTCGTAGATCGCGGCGAAGGCGGCGCGGTCGCCGGCGGCCATGCGGGCGACGAGGCGGGCGTCGTCGCCTTGGCGGTCGTCGGGTTGCGGGTCCGGCGCGGAGAGGCTCATCGGGCGGCGCCGGGGCGGGGGCGCGTCGTGCTCACGGCTCGCCATCGCGACCGCGAACGGGAGCGAGGCGTCTGGGAGCGAGAGGAACATTTGCCAGTCATACGCACGGCGCGGGAAACAGGATGCAAGGGATGCGGCGGGCGCGTCGAGGGCGGAACGCGGCGGCAATCACAATATCGCGAAGCCGATCGCGCCGAGGACGATGAGGAGGGCGACCACGGCGAGGATGCGCATCTCGAGTTTCGTGACGGGGAGGGGCACGGAAAAAAAGTAGCGGGTAGCGAGTAGCGGGTAGCGAGTAGAAAAAGGGCGTGGGGGCGGGTGGGGACATTCACTACTCACTACTCACTACTCACTACCCGCTACTCGCTATTATCCGGCTCACAGCCCGAGCGGGCGCGTGTTGGCGAAGAATTTTTCCAGGACGGGGGCGCCGGCGATTTCGGGCCAGGGGCGGTTGCTGGAGACGCGCACGAAGAGTTGGTCGCCGTCGTGGCGGAAGCCGTAGCGCCACGCGATGCGGAGGAGTTCGGCCGGCGAATAGGGATCGCGGTAGGGAATGGGGCGGCCGTCGTAGAGGTGCCAGAACCAGACGTGTTGGGGGAGATCGCCGAGTTTGAAGTAGCGGTATTCGCCGGGGGCGAGCGGGCGCGCGGCGACGACGGCGCGCAGGCGCGGATCGGGGACGGGTTGGGCGTTCCAACCGGAGCCGGGCCAGCAGCCGTCGGGGGTGTGCGAGGCGACGAGGCTCACGGGGACCTGGCCGGCGCGCCAGTAGGCGAGATAGACGATGATGAAGGTGGGCTCCGCGGCGTCGGTCTTGGTGTAAACGCGCTGCGCGAGGTGTTCGGTGCGGAGGAGGCTGCGGAACTCGAAGAGGTTGCTCTGGGCGGCGACTTCCCAGCCGTCGGCCGCCGCCGGAAGCAGCGCGGCGAGATCGGGGACGGGGGCGTCGCGGCGGACGGAGGAGCGGGTGTTGAGCGCGAAAAAAACGGCGAGGCCCGCGGCGACGGTGAGCGTGGCGGCGAGGAGGAAAGGCTGAAGGCTGAAGGCGGAAGGCTGAAGGCGCGGAGCCGCGGGCGGCGGGCTGAAGGGTGGCGTGGTCGAGGTGGACGCGGGGGGCGGCATCGCGGACGCAGGCGCCGCGGGGGGGATTTCGGCTGGAGATTCGAGTGATTTTTTTTCGCCGCGCTCGAGCAGGAGGGCGAGGCCGCCGAGGAGGACGGCGGTGACGCCGAGGACGGCGAAGCCGGTGGCGTCGTGCCACGCGCCGGCGATGTCGACGCCGGAGTTGGCGAGGAGCGTGAGGCCGAGGGAGCGGAGGAAATTCATCACGAGCGCGAGCGGTGCGGCGAGCGCGAGGATGAGCGCGCGGCGCGCGGGGCGGCGCACGAGCGTCGCGGAAAACAGGAACCCGGCGAACACGCACGAGAGCAGGCTGCGCACGCCGCTGCACGCCTCCTCGACGCCGACGGTGGCGTTGGCGAGCTCGATGATGTTGCCGTGGCGCACGGCGACGACGCCGAGCGCGTGGAGGACGGCGACGGAGTTTTCGCTGACGGCGAGCTGAAGCGCGAGCGTGAGGCGCGTGTAGGCGCCGGGCGGAAAGGGCGTCGAGAGCAGCCAGAGCCCGATCGCGACGAGCGCGGGCCAGTTGAGCGGCACGAGGCGGACCTCGTCGGCGGCGAGCGTCACGAGGCCCGCGCCGAGAAAAAGCGCGGCGGCCACCGCGAGCGTGAACACCACCAGCGGGTGCGACCAGTCGAGCGCGGCGGCGTAGAGGCCGACTGCGCCGAGCGCGAGCAGCCCCGCGACGAGCAGCACGCCCAGCGCCGTGGCACGCGCAGCGCCGGCCGGCAGAAACCGGCGCGTGCCCGTCGTGCGGCTCTCGTGGACGAGCCAGAGAAACACCACCGGCATGAACAACCCGTGCGAGAGATCGGGGTTGTGCCGCCACTCGGGCCAGAGCCGCCAGCCGAGCGCGACCAGCACGCCTGCGAGCAGCGCCACCGCCACCTGCGTGATCCGGTGCGAGCCGGCCAGCGGGGCGGCCACGGCCGGCGCGGGGCTCATGGTTTTTTCCGCGCCGGGGGCGCGGCGACCGGCGCGCGCGGCCCCGGATACCGATCGAGCAGGGCGTAGGTGACGTCGAGCGGCACGGGGAGCGCGGGCAGGATGGTGGTGGCGCGCTGGGTGGCGGCGGAGGCGCGGAAAAACGCCTCGACGGCGTCGAGCGCGCGGAAATCGGTTTTCGCGGCCTGCTTGATTTGCTGCGCCGCGCGGCGCACGCGCCCGAAGTCGCCCGCCGAGCCGGCCGCGCACACGACGGAAAACCACACGCCGGCGTTTTCGTTGTCGTAGGCCGGCCCCGTCGCCATGAACCGATCGGCGACGCGGGCGAGGAGCGTGGCGTCGGGCCAGCGCACGAGATGGGCGCAGAGGAGTTTCACGGTCGGGAGGTTGAACGAGGCGCCGAGGATGGCGTCGAAATCGCGCGCGAGCTGGGCGCGTTTGCCGCCGGCCGCGAGTGCATCGAGATAGAGCGCGAAATAAACCTCGTCGCCGAGCGTAGCGCGCCGCATCGCGAGCAGGTCGAGGGCGCCGACGGTGTCGCCGAGGCCGGCGAGCGCCTCGGCCTGATAGTAAAAGGTGAACGCGGGCGCCAGCGTGGGCCACGGGGCGGAGAGTGCGGCGCGGGCCTCGGCGCGCCGGCCCGCGCGAAGGAGCGCCTCGGTCTCTAGCAACCGACGCCACGGCAACGCCGCCGGCGCGGGGTCGGCGCGGAGCGAGTCGAGCGCGGCGTCGCCGGCGCCGCGCCGGCTGCACTCGATCAGCGCGCGCATCCAGAAATTCGCGTGGGCCGTGTCGACCACGACCTGGTCGCGCGCGAGGCCCGCGGCGCGGACGAAATCCCCGCGGCCCAGCAACGCGCGATACCAATCCTGCGCGGTCGTGTCGCGCGCGGCGGGATGCGTGCGCATAAGTTGGCCGAAAAACCGGTCCGACACATCGGGGCGCGTGAGCTGGTAGTTTTTCGCGATGGCGAGGCCGATGGCGTAGTC
>JBEANZ010000130.1:0-2622 GCA_041165185.1 Verrucomicrobiota bacterium
CACCTACAGCGTGATCGTCACGGCCTCCAAGGAACAGATGCCCGACATCGCGCAGATGGTGGAGCAGCTCGATGAGAGCTCCGCCCGCAAACAGAAGGTCTTCGTTTACACGATGGAGAACGCGAACGTGAAGCAGGTGGAGACCATTCTGAAAAACCTCTTCCAGAGCAGCACCGGCCGCACGACCACCAACAACCAGCCCGACGCCCTCACCACGCGCGCCACCACCAACGCGAACCAGAACACCGCCACCAACCTCCAACTCGGCACCAACGGCGTCGCCACCGGCACGCGCAGCAACTGATCCGCCGGTTCCGCTCTGCCGCGCCTCGTCCCGTCCTCCTCTCCCAACTTTTCCTCGCATGAATTTCCGCCTCTCTCCCTCGCCCGCGCGTCCGCTCGTCGCGGCTGCGGCGTTTCTCCTCGGCGCCACGCTCGCCCTCGCGCAAGGCCCCACCACCGGCGGTCGCGGCCCGACGACCACCGGCGGCGGCTTCACTGGCGGCGGCGGGGGCGGCGGCACCTCTTCCGGCGGCTCCCGCTCCTACCAAAACACCACCATGGTCGGCGACGCCATGATCTCTTCCGACGTCGACACCCGCCGCCTCATCGTCGTCACCGACGACGCGACGAACGAGAACATCAAGACCATCGTCCAAAACCTCGATAAGCCCAAGCCCCAGGTCCTCATCAACGTCGTCTTCATGCAGGTCACGCACGACAACAGCTTCGACCTCGGCGCCGAGGCCGTTTACAAGGGCCCCGTCTCCATCAAGACCAACCCCAACGGCACCGCGACCACCGACTTCGGCGTCGTCGATCAGCTCGCCAACTCCAAGCTCGCGAACTCCACCGTTTACGGCGCGTTTTACCAGCTCGTCGGCCGCGACATCACCGCGACCATCCACGCGCTCTCCGGCGTGACCAAGACCGAGATCCTCTCGCGCCCGTCGATCCTCACCCGCTCGAACCAGCAGGCCACCATCCTCGTCGGCCAGTCGATCCCGCTCATCACCAACTCCACGGTCAACACCAACTCCAACTCGATCACCAACAGCGTGACCTACCAGGACGTTGGCATCATCTTGCGCGTCACTCCGTTCATCACCCAGCAGGGCCTCGTCGAGATGATCGTCTCGCCCGAAATTTCCTCGCTCAGCGCGACGACCACCAGCGTCAACTCCCCCGTCATCGACCGCCGCTCCGCCGACACCGTCGTCGTCACCAAGAGCGATCAGACCATCGTCATCGGCGGCCTCATCTCCGCGCAGAAGAGCGACACCGAGAACAAGATTCCCCTCCTCGGCGACATCCCGCTCATCGGCTCCGCCTTCAAGCGCAAGATCAAGGGCGACGTGAAAACCGAGCTCCTGATTTTCCTCACGCCGCACGTCGTGCCGACGCCCGACGCCCTCGCCAGTCTCAGCGACGCCGAGCGCGCCCGCCTCGACATGGTCCCCAAGGCCTTCGACCAGGCCGAGCTCAACAAATTCGTCCCGGCCGCCGGCAAGTAGCCGGCTGCACCCGCGCGCGCCCCCCGGCCACGGCGTGGCATTTTCATGGGCACCCTCTCCGCACGGCGGCGGTTTGTTTTCTCCGCGCTCTTCATCGCGTTCGGCCTCGCCGTCTGCGGCTGGCAGGTCGAGGAGCACGTGCGCTTCCGTCGCAACGCCGCCGAGGCCCTCACCAATCGCGGCCGCGACATCACCTCGACGCTCGGCGTCCTCGTCCGCTCCCAACGCCGCTTCGGCGTCGTCTCCAAGGAGCGCCTCGAATCGCAGCTTCAGGATTTGATCCGCCCGAAAGAGGCCGAGGGCGCGGAGATTTTGAAAGAGCTCGAGGGCGTCGCCATCCTCGCCGCCACCGGCGAACCCATCGCCAGCGCCGGCGCCCGCGTCGAACTCCCCCCCGATCTCCTCCAGTCCAAAGGCGTCTTCTGGAGCGATCGTTCGCTCACCATTCTCAACCTCATGGACCTCGGCGCCACGACCGGCGACGACGGCTCGCGCCCCCGTCCACCCACCATCGTCGCCGACGAACGCACCCGCTCCGCCCTCAACCCCGGCGCCAACCGCCGCCCGCCCGATGCCGAGCCCGCCCCGCTCCCGCCCGAGATCGGCGGTGATGGCGCGCCCGCGCGCGACACCCGCCCGCGCTTCGGCCAGCCCTCGTGGATGTCCCGCGCCGAATACACCTCCATGATCCAGAAGCAGGGCGTCCACAGCATCGTGATTGCGCTCTCCACCGGCGAGATGCGCCGCCTCGTCGCCTCCGATCTTCTCCTGCGCGCGCTCGTCAGCCTCCTCGCGATGGGCGGCGCCGTCGCCTCCATGCTCGCCTGGCGCAACGTCGCCCGCAACGCCGAGCTCCAAATCCGCCTCGTCAAGGCCGGCGAGGCCAACGCCCACCTCAAGGAGATGAACCTCGCCGCCGCCGGCCTCGCGCACGAGACCCGCAATCCCCTCAACCTCATCCGCGGCTTCGCCCAGATGATCGCCATGCAGGCGAAGGAGGCGCCGAAACTCCGCGAACACGCCGGCGCCATCATCGAGGAAACCGACCGCGTCACCGTCCAGCTCAACGAGGTCATCCACTACTCGAAACCCCGCGAGGCCCACCTCG
>JBEANZ010000131.1:0-3026 GCA_041165185.1 Verrucomicrobiota bacterium
CCAACGACGTTGAGGGCGTGCGCGGCAAGCGCGCTCGCGAGGAATAGTGCTAGGGTTTTCATCGGCCCTACCCTCTCTGCACGCACGGCGGGGCGGGCAACATGAAAGGGATGATTTCCGCTTGGCCGGTGTCAGGGCCTACGCCGTTTTTTTTGGCTTCTGCTGCTGGGGCGTGCCTGCGGCGCGCAACGTCTTCAGGTCTTGCATCGCTTGGTCGGCTGGCGTCACGGCCGGCGCGCCACGGTCGAACCAGTCCTCGAGGATTCTTGCTGCGAAGCTGCCTTTTTTCCATGAAAGGGCCTCGGCCCTCGCCTGAATTTCGGCGATGACGGTTTTGCGCACGTGTGCGCTGATGGTGTCCCCTGTCGCTGATTTTCCCACGTCGGGACGGTTAGAACCGCGCTTTCCGGGGAATGTAACGGAAAAAGCTTGAACCGTGCGCTTCGTGTGATTCTACACGTTCTAGGGACTCACGGGGAAATGAGCACTTATCCGCAACCATACCGTCCGCTTGCGTCGGCTGCTTTGGCTGATTGGGAGCGGCATATTCGGATTCGTCCGTTGGAAATTTCCGCCTGTGACGCTTACCGTCAGGGCATCCGTGAGGTGGTGACGGAAAGCTCCTCGGTTGCCTTCTGTTTTCTGCGCGAAATCGCGGAGGACGGAAAGCGTGTCACAATCCTTCGGCATCACTCGGCTGATTTTGGAGTGATGGCGGCGGACGCGGAAAGCCTCGCGGCGCTGAATAGCTACCTCCGCACTGCGCGCGTCGGCCGTGGCGGCCTGCCGTTCCGCTACGTGTGGGGCGAGGGCGTGAACTCGCGTTGGCAGTGGAGTGATTTCTGTGCGCATCTGGGGCTTAACTTTGTCCCGGACGGTGTGCCGGTCTCTGGCCCGGCGGAATCGGCCGTATCTGGCCCGCTGGCTTTCCTGTCGATGCCGCCGCTTTTCTTCCCGTGAGTCGCGGTAATATCGAAATTCCCGGTGAACCGGCGCGCGACCGGCGGCTTGAAGCCCTCGCGAAGAAAACCGGCTTCCGCACGCCCAACCGCCTGTTGGCCCACGTGGCGAACGAAGTCTCAGCGTGCCGGACACCGGCGGAATTCTACCGCGCCTGCGCTAACTTTTGGGAGTCCGCTCGCACAAACCAAAAGCCATGAAACATTTCTACTTTATCCGCTGCGTCGGTCCTCGTGATGACGGTTACGTCTTTTTTTGGGATAGGTGCTTGGAACTCACGTCGCTTCGGGAAGCTTGGCCCTTTCCGTCGCGCGCTGTCGCGGTGAAAATAGCGGCCGAGTGTTCTGCCCGGTTTGCCCGTGTTGGGGTGTTCACTGTCGAGTCACACGCCGGATGAAAACGCTTCCCCCGGAGACCGCCGGTCAAAGCCGTAACACTCATTGTGCGGATTTGGACTATCGGCCGCGAAGCTCGGATACCGTGGCGGACTTCTCCTCTGGCGACGCCTTTGCCACGACCCAAGCGACCCCTAGCGTCACGAGCGTCCCGATCAGCGTGAACCAGGGCCAGTAAACCTCGCCGCCAAACGTCGCCGTCCACCACGGTTTCACCGCCGGGATGTTCGGCGGAAAATAAATCAGGCACATCACCGTGACCGACGCCGTCATGCCCGCCATCGTCGCCCGCGCGCCGAGCCGCCGCCAAAACAGCGCGATGATCAACGAGCCCAGCAGCGCGCCGGCCGTGAGCCCGCGCAGCGAAAACGCCGCGTTCAGCACGAACGTCACCTCCCGCGTCAACCACGCCGTGAAGACCAGCATCGCCGCCCAGAACACCGTCGAGTATTTGCTGAACCGCAGGAAATAATCCTCGTCCCGCCCCTTCGCGATTTGCTTCACGAAGTCCATCGTCGAGACCGACGCCAGCGACGTGATCGCCGAGGAGATCGACGACATCGCGGCAGAGAGGATCGCCACGATCAGGAAGCCCTTCAGGATGTGCGGCACCTCCGTCATCATGAAGATGGGGAAGATAAAATCGTTCGATTTGATGCCGGGGCGCGTCTCGGGGAGCGGGATTTGAAACGGATGATTCGTGCCCGTGTAGAAAACCCACAGCATCACGCCCACGAGGAGAAACGTGAGCATGAGCGGGAAGATCAACACGGCGCTCAGGCCGAGCGCCTTGCGGCCGTCGCTCACGGTGCCGCAGGCGAGCACACGTTGCACGACGAGCTGTTCCGCGCCGTGCGTGGAGAGCACCATCACGGTGCCGCCGATGATGCCCATCCAGATGTTTACCGGCGCGGAGAACGTGAACGACGTGTTGAGCCAGGCGAGTTTGCCCGCGTCGCCCGCAAGCTTGAGGGCCTCGCTCCAGCCGCCGGTGACGAGCGTCGGAATGTAGAAGAGCGCGAACAATCCGCCCGCGAGAAACAGGCCGAACTGCACCGCGTCGGTCCAGATGACGGCCTTCACGCCACCGATATAGGTGTAGAGCAGCGAGAGTCCGACGAAGAGCAGGATCGCGCCGAGGATCGGATCGACGAGGCCGCCGAGGCTGCACACCGACTCGCCGAGCATCAGCCGGATCGGGATGCACGCGACGTATACGCGCACGCCGGCCGCCATCGTCTCGAGAAACAAAAAGAGCCCGCCCGCGAGTTTGCGCGGGCCGCGGCCGAGGTGCTGCTCGAGCAATTGGTAGGGCGAGTAGATTTCCCCCTTCAGGTAGTGCGGCACCATCACCACCGCGAGGATCAGCCGCGCGATCACGTAGCCGATAATCATCTGGATGAACATGATGTTGCCGCCCGCCGCGAAGGCATACGCGGGCACGCCGATAATCGTGAGCGCGCTCGTCTCGGCGGCGACGATCGAGATGCCGATGCCCCACCACGGGATGTTGCGGCTGCCGAGGAAGTAGTCGCGCGTGTTGCGCTGGTCTTTGCCGAACCAGATGCCGAGCCCGACGATGCCGCCGAGGTAAACAAGGATGACGATCCAGTCGCCGAGGTTGAAGTAGGAGTTCATGCCGGGTGGGTGAGAGGGGTAGATTCAGTTCGC
>JBEANZ010000132.1:0-6546 GCA_041165185.1 Verrucomicrobiota bacterium
CCGCACCACCGGCCTGCCGAACCGCCAGGTCTGGTCCGTCTCACCCGACCCCGACCTCGCGGGCCGGCTCTACGCGGCGCCTTACCTGCAACCTGTCCATGTCTCCGACGATTTCGGCCGCACGTGGCGTCCGAAGTATTTCGAGAAGGCGATCGTCTACGACATCACCTTCGTCCCGCACCGCTGAACCGCGCACGCCCCGCCCTCGTCATGAAACACCTTCTCGCTTTTTCCCTGCTCGCGTTCGTTTCCGCATCCGGCGTCGTCCGCGCGCAACCCTCCTTCGCCGGTCCGCCGCCCGCGCGCACCGTCATCACCAGTCCGGCCGAGCGCCGCGCCGCCTACCATTCGCGCATCGACGAAGCGCTCAACTGGCGCGCCAACCTCGCCCCCGCCACCGATCCGTCGAAGGTCGGCATCGCCGATGTCGTCGCGAAGCTCGCGGTCCGCCAGGACGCCGCGCTCTGCTCCGAGCGCCTCATCGAGCTGATGAAGACGCCGTCCGGCGACATGTTCTGGATGTTCCCCGTCGTCTGCGCCTCCTACCTCGGCCGCGATCAACTCACGCCCGCCGCGAAGGCCGCCGTGCGCGAGGCGTGGCGCACCTACATGCCGCTCCGCGGCGACACCGAAAACCACTGGGCGATGTATTACACCTCGCTCTATCTCATGGCGCAGCTCTGGCCTGACGAGCCCGGCGACCGCTGGTTCACCGGAAAAAGTTCGACGGAAAACATGACCGAGGCCCGCGAGTATCTCATCCACTGGATGGGCCTCGCCACGACCATCGGCCAGGGCGAATACGACTGCACCGAATACCTCGGGGAATACACGATCCCGATGCTCCTGCTCGCCTCGTGGGCCGAGGAGCCCGCGATGCGCCAGCGCGGTCGCCTCATGCTCGAATACGTGCTCGCCGATTTCGCCGTCGAGACGCTCAACGGCCTCTACATCGGCTCCCACGCGCGCACGACGGACAACACCGTGCTCGAAAAATGGAACGGCCTCTCCTCCACGCTCGCGTGGATTTTCTTTGGCAACACCCCGCCCACCGCGAGCTACAGTTGGGGCCTCTTCGTCGCCGCCGCCGCGAAAAACTTCGACGTGCCCGAAGTCATCTACCGCATCGCGACGGATCGCGCGGCGAGTTACACGCACTTCGAGCAGAAGCGCACGCGCCACCGCTGGCGCAACAGCGACGTGCGCAACGCCCCCGTTTACAAGACCACCTACGTCACGAAGGACTACGCCATCGGCTCCGATCAGGGCGGCCTCCTCCAACCGATCCAGCAGCACTCCTGGGACGTCACGTGGGCCCTCGACGATCCGCGCGGCAAGCACAACACCCTCTTCTCGCTCCAGGCCCACTACGGCACGCACGAGCTCATGATGTATTTCACCGAGATGCCCGACTACATGCCGGCGTCGGTGACGTTTCAGGGCAAGCCGAGCTACACGAGCGAGAGCAAGCTCCTTGGCGGCTCGCCTTACGAAAAACTTTTCCAGTCCGACGACTGCGTCATTCAGCTCACCGACGTGCCCGCCGGCGAAACCTTCGAGCACGTGAACGGGTTTTTCTCCAAGGACCTCGCGCGCCTCGACGAGGACAAAACCTCCGGCTGGATCTTCGCGCAGGGCGGCCGCGCCTACATCGCCTACCGCCCGCTCGCGCCCTACGAGTGGCGCCCGATCGACGGCGGCGGCAAGCGGCTCCGCTCCGCCGCGCGGCAAAACGGCACCATCGTGCAGGTCGCGTCCGAGTCTGAATTCAAGAGCTGGGACGATTTCAAGACCGCCATCCGCGCGCTCCCGGTTGCGACGAAAACCGCGCCGACCCCAAGCGTGAGTTTCACGACGCTGCGCGGGAAAAAACTCGAAGTCACCTACGGCGCCGCCCCGCGCGTGGACGGTCGCGCCGTGGACTACGCGAAAGAATGGCGCCTCTTCCGCGGCCCCTACCTCAACGCCGAAAACGGCAGCGGCACGCTCATGATGACGCACGGCAAATTGAAACGCGTGTTGGATTTCAACACGCTCACGATCACCGACGCGGTGGTGCCGTAACGAGTCGTGGACGAGGCGTCCCGCCTCGTGTTTCCGCCGTGGCACGGGTCTCCTGACCCGTGATAATGGGGCGTCAAACCCACGGGTCGGGAGACCCGTGCCACTGCCATCCTGCGCCCGTCGTTACGCTGCGGCTCGCTCAGAATTCAAACGTGCTTGAGAGCGTCCACTTGTTGGGCTGGGGGATGCGGGCGCTGGCGATCTGGCCGTTGGGTTGGGCGGCGGCGGCGATGAGATCGTCGGAGGTCAGGAGGTCGCGGAGGTTGAGCTGGATTGACCAGCGGACCTTGTCGTCGAGGATCTTGCGGGCGTAGCGCAGCCAGGCGTCGAAGTTGAGCTGGTTGCTGCCGTAGTAGGGGCGCGTGACGTCGGAGACCCACGAGCCGGCCGCGTTTTTCATTGGGATGAAGCCGATTGCGATACGGTCCTGCCAGCGGGCGGCGCCGCCGACGCTGAAGCCGGCAAGCCGGCCGGTGCGAAAATCGTAGTTCGTCACGACGTTGTAGCGCCATTTCCGCAGCTCCTGCACCGGCGAGCCGTTGGCGGCGAGGGCGTTGAGGTAGGGGATATACATGTTGATGATCGCGAGGTTGCCGAGCTGCGAGGTGCCGAAGGCGCCGAAGTAGGTGATGTCCTCGAAGCCTTCCATCGCGCGGATGTTGGTCGCGAGCGTGCCGTTGCCGTCTTTCCAGAGCGGGAGGTTGCGGCGGATGAACTCGGTGAAGTCGGCGCCGACGTTCGATTTTTGCGCCTGCTGCATCGCCGCGTTGAACGTGATGCGCCACTGGCGCGTGGGGTTGAAGGTGCCCTCGAATTCCCAGCCCTTCGACTCGGTGTCGGCGATGTTGCCGACGTTGGGCGGGCGCGTGGCGCTCCACGTGCCGCCGTTGGCGGCCTGCGTGAAATTCCAACTGCTCGCGAGCAGCGGATCGACGGGGCGGAGCCATTCGGCGGCGGTGCGCTGGGTGAACCAGAGGTTGCGCGCGGTGGTCTCGGCGGCGGTGAGGCCGGGGTTGAGGTTGGCCGCCTGCGCGGGGTCGGTGAGGCTGGCGCGGAGCGGGAGGTAACGCGCATCGCCGGGCGAGAAGCCGAACCACTTGTTGATGACGACCTCGTTCACGTTGGCCTGGCGCATGCCGTTCATCGCGCGGGTGACGTCGTTGCCGGGCCAGAACGTGTTGTAGAAGGTCGCGTTGTCGTTGGTCTGCGTGGTGCGGTAGCGGTTGATGCGGAGCGTGAATTTTTGATCTAGCGCGGAGATCGTGGCGCCGTAGTCCCGGGTTTTTCCGGCGGGCGGGGTGAAGGGGCGACCGTAGACGTCGGCGAGCGTGGAGGAGGGGCGGAAGTTGCGGGACTCGTTGTAGGCGAGGCTGAGGTCGGAGCCGCGGGGCAACCATTTCTTGATGCGGTCGGGGAGGTGGAGCACGCCGCTCCAGCTGATCGTTTCGTCTTCGGCGGCGATGGTGGGCGTGGCGGGGAGAATCCAGTTCGGGTTGTAGGGATCGGTTTCGCCGGTGACGGAGGCGAGGCGCGCGGGGCCGGCGTCGCGGAGCTTGAAGTCGTCGGCGCGCCAGCCGACGAGGCCGACGAGTTTGTCGCTCAACAGGTGGCCCTGCCAGACGGCGGACTTGCTCGTGGTGTGGGCGGAGTTTTTCGAGGCGCCGGAGTAGAGTTTGCTCACGTCGCGATCGGTGGCGCTGATCGTGGTGACGGGGACGCGGACCATTTGGTTGACGCGGGCGTCGAAGAGCAGCGCGGTGCCGGCGGCTTGCGGCGTCTGCGTGGCGGTGAGGCCGGCGATGTGCGCGCCGGCGGGCGAGGCGAGGCCGGCGATGGAGCCGCCGAGGTAGTGGATGGCGGCGTAGGCGGGATACGTCGTGGCGGTGGGGTTGTTGGCGTAGACGTTGGCTTCGAGGCCGTAGGAGTAGCCGTTGATGCTGCGGCTGAAGTTGTCGATTTGCTGATCGGTGTAGGTGCCGGTGAACGTGTGCTTGCCGAGCCAGCGGAGCCAACCGGACTCGCGGCGGAGATCGACGGTGGCGTAGAGGGTGGCGCGGCGGGCGTCGCGCGTGGTGTCGACGAAGTTGTTGCCGATGGAATCGGAGGCGACGTAGGGGCGGCCGACGTTGGGATTGGGCGTCCCGTCGACGAGGCGGCCGTTGAGGTCGACGAAGATCGTGTAGGCGTCGAAGCCGAACATGCCGAAGTTGTCGCGGCCGAACGTCTGGCGGTCATACGCGAGCTCGAGGCCGAGGTGATCGCGCAGGAACGTCTGGCGGAAGGTGGCGTTGAGCGCGCGGAAGTTGGAGGCCTCGCGCTTGTTGGGGCCGTCGAGGAGCGTGTCGTAGAAATTGAAGACCGACGGATCGCGCAGCTCCTGATAGCGCCAGAGGCCGGTGAACGCCTCGCCGGCCGGGGCGTGGGCGCGGTTGAGGAAGAAATTGGGATTGCTGCCCTGCGTGAAATAGGGGCCGACGGCGAACATCTGCGTGAACGGCGTGCCGCCGCGGCCGATCATGAACGGCGGGACGTTGCCGCCGCCCTGCACGGCGGAGGTCGGGTCGGTGAAGACGGCGCCGATCTGGCCGATCCAGCGGCCGGTGGCGCCGAGGTGGGCGTTGAGAAACGGGTTGTTCGTGACCGAGGTCGGGCTCGTGGGATCGATGACGGCCTTGTTGAGGACGGAATACCAGGCGGTGAGGCCGTCCTGCGGCGCGGTGGGGCGGGGGCGGTTGGAATTCTGCCGGCCGCCCTCGTAGTTGACTTGGAGCTGCGTGAAGCCGCCGGGGAAAATTTTCGGCTCGGCTTTCAACGAGAGAAAAATGCGGCGATCCTGTTCGTAGGCGGGGCGCTGGCGGTAGCGCTCGACGCGTTCGAGCGCGATGGTGCGCAACGCGAGGCGGCCCGGCACGAGGGGCGTGTTGATGTCGAGGACCGAGCGGTGCGATTCATAGGCGCCGACGGACTGCTGGAAACTCGCGGAGGCGCGCTTGAGCTGCGCGGCCTTGAGCTGGTTGTTGATGATGCCGGCGGGGCTGCCGAGGCCGAAGAGGATGGCGTTGGCGCCGCGCGAGATGTCGACGCGTTCGGTGTTGTAGGAATCGAGCGCGATGTCCGTGAGGAAAAAATCGCGCGTGAGATCGGCGCCGGCGAGGCCGCGGACGCGCGTGGAGTTTTGCGGGCTTTGGAGGACGGCCTCGGCGTTGGCGAAGCCGTTGCCGGTGCTGACGCCGGAGAAGTTGCCCAGCACGCCGCCGACTTCGGTGCCCGTCGTGTAGACGAGGAAGTCGCGGGCGTTAACGGAGGCGGTGTCGGTGAGGAACTGCTGCGTGACGACGGAGATCGCGGCGCCGACATCGCGCAGATCGGTGCGGAGGCGCGTGCCGGCGAGCGTGCTGGTGGCGGCGTAGCCGGTGTCGACGCTGTCCGCCACGACGAAGGGCGTGAGTTGCACGGGGTCGGCGGCGGCGGACGCGGCGGCGGGCTTGGGCGGCGGGGCGGTTTGCGCGAGGAGCGCGGTGGCGAGGAGGCCAAGGCCGGCGGTGGCGAGCCTGCGGGGCCGATTGGAGCGGCTGCTCAGGCGCGACGCGCCTGACGCGACAGATGGGGTGGTCATCATCGGGTGGAGGAGGAGGGAAATGGTGATTCGCCGGAGGAAAGGAGAGCGAAAAAAGGACGGAATCCGCCGCGCGGGGCGCGAGGGGGCGCGACTCAGGCGGGGTTTTTCGCGAGGAGCGGACGAGCGCCCCCGTTCAGGCTTTCTTCACGAAGCACGCCTTGAGCGCCATCGCGCTGCCCTCGATGCGGCAGTCGATCTCGTGGTCGCCGGCGACGAGGCGGATGCCTTTCACCTTGGTTCCGCCCTTCAAGACCCCCGAGCCGCCGCGCAACTTTAGGTCCTTGATGAGGACGACGGTGTCGCCGTCGGCGAGAATGTTGCCGTGCGCGTCTTTCACCACGCGCGCGGCCTCAGGCGCGGCTTCTTTCGGCCACTCGTGGCCGCAGGTGGCACACTCCCATTTCTCCGGGTGATCGAGCACATCGTCGAGGGAGCAGGCGGGGCAGGCGGGAGGGTGCATGGGCGGAAACGGCGCGCCATTCAGGCCGCGACCGATCCGCCTCCGCAAGCGGGAACACGCTTGGTCGCCGCTACCGGGTGTTCCCGGGCCAGCAGTGGGTGGAGGGTTCGGGATTGCGGGCCGAGAGGGGCGGGCCGCAGTGTCGCCCGCGGAGTTACCCCGTGTTCCCCCTCATGAAAATCGCCTTCCGCCTCCGCGCCGTAATCGTGCTCGTCGTTTCGACGACGGCCATGTTCGCCGCACACCCGTTCCTCTGCACCGATTCGGTCGGGGGCAAAGTCGCTCTCGTCTCGGCGACCGGGGTGATTGAGTGGGAGTATGCGTGCAAGCATCCGCAGGACTGCTGGATGCTGCCGAGCGGCAACATCCTCTTCTGGTTCGCGACCGGCGCGCTCGAACTGAA
>JBEANZ010000133.1:0-7275 GCA_041165185.1 Verrucomicrobiota bacterium
GCCTCGTCGCGCAGGCGCTGCACGCCGTCTCCGCGCGCGCCGGCAAACCCATCATCTCGGTCAACATGGGCGGGCTGCCCGAGGGCGTGTTTGAGAGCGAGCTGTTCGGCCACGTGCGCGGCGCGTTCACCGACGCGAAGGCCGACCGCGCGGGGCGCTTCGAACTCGCCGACGGCGGCACGCTCTTCCTCGACGAAATCGGCAACATCCCGCTCAGCCAGCAGGCGAAAATCCTCCGCACGATCGAGACCGGGGAGTTCGAGCGCGTGGGCTCGTCGCGGACGTTTCATGCCAACGTCCGCCTCGTCTCCGCGACCAACTCCGATCTCGGCGCCGAGGTCGCCGCGGGGAAATTCCGGCAGGATCTGTTGTTCCGCCTCAACACGATCACGCTCCACCTCCCGCCGTTGCGCGAACGCCGCGAGGACGTCGACGTGCTCGCGCAGCATTTCCTCAAGCAGCACCTCGCCCGCTACGGCAAGGCGATCACCGGCTTCGACGAGAGCGCGCTCGAGGCGATGCGCGCCTACGCCTGGCCGGGCAACGTCCGCGAGCTCGACCACTCGGTGGAGCGCGGCGTGTTGATGGCCCCCGGCAAGGCGATCCGCGCCGCCGATCTCGGCCTCGCCGGCGGCGGCGCGACGCCGCGCATCGAGGAGATGAGCATCGAGGAGGTGGAGGCGTTCCTGATCAAGAAAACGCTCGCCCGCTGCGACGGCAACGCCCGCCAGGCCGCCGAGGAACTCGGCCTGAGCCGCAGCGCGTTTTACCGGCGGCTGGAGAAATACGGGCTGTGATGGTGGGCCCCAAAAAGCGCGGGAGACGCAAAGGTCATTAGCCGCGGGTGCCGCCGATGCTGATTTCTTTTTTGTGAGTTTCCGTGCTTTTTGTGGCCATTCTTCCGATGGCTTCGCCTCGTAATAAGCTCAGCCACGACCGCGTCGTCCTCCTCTACGCGCTGCTCGCCGGCGCGCCCGGGGTCGCGGCGGCGCTCGGCATCGCGTGGTTCGCCGACGGCTGGGAGCCCAAGCAGCAATGGACGCTCACGCTCGTCGTCGGCGCGTGCTGGCTCGGCTTCGCGCTCGCGGCGCAGGCGCGCGTTGTGCGGCCGTTGCACACGATGGCGAATTTGTTGTCGGCCCTCCGCGAGGGCGATTTCGCCGTGCGCGCGCGCGGCGCCCGGCGCGACGAGGCGCTCGGCGACGTGATGTGGGAAATCAACACCCTCAGCCGCACGCTCCAGGAGCAGCGCCTCGGCGCCCTCGAGGCCACCGCCCTCCTCCGCACCGTGATGGAGGAAATCAACCTCGCGATCTTCGCCTTCGACGCGGAAAAAAAACTCCGCCTCGCCAACCACGCCGCGCAACTCCTCCTCGGCAAACCCGCCGAGCGCATCCTCGGCCGCGACGCCGCCGAGCTCGGCCTCGCCGAGACGCTCGAAGGCGAGCCCGCGCGCCTGCTCACGCTCGCGTTTCCCGGCGGCGGCGGCCGCTGGGGCATGCGGCGCAGCCCGTTTCGCGAGGGCGGCCGGCCGCATCACCTCGTCGTCATCGCCGATCTCAGCCGCCAGTTGCGCGAGGAGGAGTTGCAAGCCTGGCAACGCCTCGTGCGCGTGCTCGGCCACGAACTCAACAACTCCCTCGCCCCGATCAAATCCCTCGCCGGCAGCCTCGCCTCGCTCCTGAAAAATCCGCGCCGCGACGCCGACTGGGAGGACGACATGCGCACCGGCCTCGACATCATCGGCACCCGCGCCGAGAGCCTCGCGCGCTTCATGGCCGCCTACGCGCGCCTCGCCCGCCTGCCCCAACCCGCGCTCGCGCCCACGCCCCTCGCACCGCTCCTCGCGCGCGTCGCCGCGCTCGAACCGCGCCTCGCCGTGCAACTCGCCGCCGGCCCCGCGCTCACCCTCGCCTGCGACGCCGCCCAGCTCGAACAGCTTCTGATCAACCTCCTGAAAAACGCGTGCGACGCCGCGCTCGACCAACGCGCCGCCGGCCGCGCCGAGGCCGGCGTGCGCCTCGCATGGACGCGCCGCCCCGCCGCCGTCGAAATCACGATCGAGGACGACGGCCCCGGCGTGGCGAACCCGACGAATTTGTTTGTCCCGTTTTTCACGACGAAACCGGAAGGCAGCGGCATCGGTCTGGTGCTCTGCCGCCAAATCGCGGAGAACCACGGCGGCACGCTCACGCTCGAAAACCGCCCCGCCGCCGCCGGCTGCGTGGCGACGCTGCGGTTGCCGGCGTAGCCGGAGCAGCGGTTGGGAGAGGAGCGGGCGTGCTCCGGAGTCCGAGGTAGGGCAAGGTCTCTGACCTGCCCTCAGGGGTTGCAGGAAGTTCGCAGGGCAGGTCAGAGACCACGCCCTCCCCCGACCCGCTCGGACGACGCGGACGGACCCAAAGCCGATTTAACCCGGATCGCGCCTGGCGCGGCACGGATCTCCCGACCCGTGGACGGCGCCCCGCGCCGCCCACATGGGCTGGAAAGCCCAGGCCACGCGGTCCCCTTGACCGGACAACCCTTCCACCCCCGCGATCCACTCGCTCACGCTCGCAACGACGAGAAAACACCGCGCAAAAAATCCCGCCTCCGCGACGCTACCGTTTCGCCGCACCCACCGCATTCACCACACCCGCCGCGACTCGCGCCTCCACCGCCATCGCCACTGCTGCCTCCGTCGCTTCCGTCCCGCGCGCCGCGACCGGATCGCGGGCGTGGCTGGCGCAATACCCCACGCCGTCCTCCACCGCGTATTTTCGCGCGAGGTCGACATCGTTGGCGCTCGACCGGCGGCCCCGCGCAAACACCCGCTCGAACCACGGCAGCCACCGGCTCCCCGCGATTTGCGCGAGGAAATAGACCTCATGCTCCTTCTCCTTCATCCCCATTTCGTAGAGCACGGCGTCATGCTCCCGGAGCCCGAGCGCGCGAAAATAGCGCATCATCACGAAATACTCGCACACGTTGCCGCTCTCCAGTTTGCCCGCGAAAAAATACGGCATGAACCACCCGATCACGTGGCAGCTCGCGCCGATGAGTTTGCCGATCAGGAAATACTGCGCCTCGAACCACCGCGACACCGGCACGCCATGGTGCCGCATGATGGCGAGCACGTGCCGGCGGTGCTCCCACTCGTCGTCCTCGATTTGTTTCACCGCCGCCTTGGCCACCGGATCGCGCAACGACGCCGCGTGCCCGACATAGGCGAACGCCGCCGCCCGCTCCGCCGAATAAGCCCGCTGCAACAACCGCACGAGCGCGGGGTGGGCGAGCGCCCCGTCGGGCCCGTTGGCCGCAGTGCTTTCGTTGGTTCCAACCGCCGTCGCGCCGTTTGCCATGCCGCGATGCCGACAAAAACCGCCAACCGGCACAACGCCCAACTCCCCGGCCGCCGGTCCGCGGACGGGGTAGTAGCCGACCGAAATGGCCGGAGAAGTTCGCGCGTTTCGTCCGCCCGCCCAGCGGACGCGCGGCGAAAAGTTTTTCTAAGGATCCCCCGCGCCGCGTGTCTTCCCTGTTGGCGTCATGCTCTCCGCTTCTCCCGCCGGTCATGGAACTGTTGGCCCTCGAACACCCTCGCACCCTCCCCCTCCCCGCCCTTGCCTGTGCGGCGGTGCCCCTGCCCGTGTCGACCTCCCCTGAACGGCCCACGCTCGCCGCGCTCTTCGCGGCCGAGGAGAGCGGCCTGTTGCGCTACGCGCTCGGGCTCGTCGGCCGGCGCATGGTCGCCGAGGAGCTCGTGCAGGAGGCGTTTCTCCGGCTCCACCCCATCCACGCCGAGGTCGAAAACCCGCGCGCCTGGCTCTACCGCACCCTGCGCAACCTCGCGCTCAACCACCTCCGTGACCGCAAGCCCGAGTCCGAACTCGCCGACGACACCGCTGCGACCGACGCCCCGCCGCCCGCCGAACGCCTCGCGCGCGACGAGGCCGTCGGCACGATGCGCCTGCTCCTCGCCGAGCTGCCCGCCGAGGACCGCGCGCTCGTCGCCCTCAAATACCACGACGACCTCCACTACCGCGAAATCAGCCGCCGCACCGGCCTCAGCGTCGGCAACGTCGGCTACCGCCTGCACCACGTGTTGAAAGGCCTCGCCGAGGCGCTGCGCCGCGCGGGCGTCGAGGGCAGCAGCGGCTGACCCCGCGAAGAAAAAAGAGCACCGCCATGAATCCCGCCGATCCGAACCCGAAGAAGAATCCCCCGCCGTCGCCCACCACGGTGCCGCTGACGAGTGCGCCACCGACCGACGTGCCGCCGATGATCGACGCCGCGCCCGCACCCGCGCCTGAGATCGAACCCGCCCTGGAAGCCCGCCTCGTCGCCTGGCTCGCGGGCGAAGCCTCGCCCTTTGAAGTCGCCGAACTCGAACGCCTCGTCGCCACGCAACCGGAGCTGGCGCTCTTCAAACAACGCCTCGCGCACACCCACGCCCTCCTCGCCGAAGCCGCGCGCCCCGACCGCGAGCCGCTGCGGATGAGCGAAGAGCGGCGGGGGAAGTTGCTGGCGACGTTGCGCGGCGAGGCCGAGCCCCTGCCGCTCGCGGAGCGCATCGCACAGTTGCCCAAGATCCCGTCGCCGTGGTCGTGGCGTGCTCCGCGGATTTATTTCACGTTATCCGGTGCGGCAGTGGCGGGCCTTGCGCTATTTCTCGGGGTGCAGTTTTCGCGCAAGCCCCTCTATCAGGCGAGCGGCACGCTCCAGTTCGAAAAACCCGAAACCATCGTGCGCAACAGCCAAGTGATCGATGCCTCGGTATCCGGAGACTACGACGTGAACACCTACGTGCAGATGTTGAATTCGCGGAAGCTGAGGCAGCGCGTGATCGAATCTCTCCAGCGGGACGCAAAAGACGCCGAGGAAGACAGCACCAAGCCCGGCACGCCCGAGGAAAAAGCCGCGCGGCGCATGGCGCAGAGGCAGGCGGAGCAGACCGGCGAAAAGGCGGCGACTGGCGCAAACCTCGCCAGCGCCGCCAAGGCAGGAGCAGAGGCGGCGAATTCGTCCCCCTTTGCGAACCGCGTGGACTTTGGTTCGCAATCAGCCCCGGTGCCGGACCGCGCGGTTTACTCGTGGAAGGAGTTCGGCTCTGCCGCGCAGCCGACAAACTCGGCTGATCAACTCCATTTCTCCCTGCCGGGCGCGCCTTCGTCGGTGCTAGACCTCGTCTCGGCGAACGCGACGTCGTCGACGCGGCTCAACGGCCAGCTCGCTTCAAACGGCAATGTCTGGGTCGTAAGCCCGGAGGGCGTCGTCACCGGCTCGACCGCGCAGATCAACGTCGGCGGCTTCTACGCGAGCAGCATCCCCGATGCCCTTGCTAAGGCCACCTTTAGTCAGGGTTCGCTGGAGCGGGGCGGCACGGTGGCGCAGATCGATTCCAAGTCCGTTTCCTCCAATTCCACGGCTGGCGGCACGGCGGGAAGAGGTTTCACGCCGTTTGCCGACACGCCCACGCTCGCGTTCGGGGGGGCCGACTCGGCTGAGGGCAACTCCCCCGTAGGGCCGGCGCTTGCCGCCGCGCCGTCACGCGACGGTCGTGATAGCCGCGACGGCACGCCAGCCAGCGGCGGCGGCGGTTCGCCATCGATACCTCGTGCGGTTCGCGTCGAAGACGAAAGCCGTCTCGACCCCGTTGTGGTTGAAATCGTGTCGAGGCGCCGCGCGCTAGGCGAGAAACGGACCCCGACCCAACCCCTCCCGGTCGATGCGGCTAATTCGCAGGGCGTCGCCCTCGGCTCCGACGTGCAAGTCACTGCCGGCGGGTTCTATGCAACCACCGTCGACAACGCTCCGATCGCCGCCACGATCGGCCAGACCTCGGTTGCGGACAAAGACCAACGGCGGGCCAAGACAGAGAGCGACTCTAAGCCTGTCGCTTCCCTCGCCACTGGTGCGACGCCGACCTTCACCCCATTTGGCGAGGCGCCCGCGTCCGCTCCTCCTTCTACGCCTTCGGTCGTCGGTGCCTTGCCCGTAGGGCCGGCGCTTGCCGCCGCGCCGTCACGCGACGGCCGTGATAGTCGCGACGGCACGCCGGCAAGCGGCGGCCCTACGACTGACCAAGCCACCTCCACGGCCAATCGCTCGCCCACCGTCGGCGAAAACGAAGTCGTCACGCTCAGCTTCTTCCAAGTTTCGTCGAGCCCCACCGCGCGCTCCGCCGCCAAGAAAACTCCCACCCCCGCGCCGCTCGCGAAGGCCGAGGCCGCGCCCGCCGCACCCGCGAAGTCCGCCCCCCCGCCGCCCGCCTCCCGCCTTCCCTCCTCCCCTCCCGCCGCGCTTCCGTCCACCGAAACTCTCCCCACCACCGGCGCTGCGCTCGCGCCCCCCGACGCCCCGCGCCCGCGCCCCGCGCCCGCGCCGTTGCCGCCGCCCGCCAACGAGACCAGCGCCGCGCGCGAGCCCGCGTCCACGTTTTCGCTGCATGTCGCCGATGTGTCGTTCCGCCTCGCGGCGGCCGCCCTCGCGCGCGGCGAGGCGCCCGACCCCGCGCGCATCCGCCCCGAGGAATTCTACAACGCCTTCGACTACGGCGACCCCGCGCCCTCGCCCGCCGAAAAAGTTTCCGCCCGCATCGAGCAGTCCGCGCATCCGTTTCTCCAGCAGCGCAATCTCCTCCGCATCGCCGTGAAAGTCGGCGCCACCGGCCGCGGCGCGGGCACGCCGCTCCGCCTCACCGTGCTCCTTGACACCTCCGGCTCGATGGAGCGCGAAGACCGCGCGGCCACCGTGCGGCGCGCGCTCGCCGTGCTCGTTTCGCTGCTCGGTCCGCAGGACCGCATCACGCTCGTCGGCTTCGCGCGCACGCCGCGCCTGCTCGCGGAAAACCTCCCCGGCGATCAGGCGCGCTCGCTGCTAAACATCCTCGCGCGCACGCCCGCCGAGGGCGGCACCAACCTCGAGGCCGCGCTCGCCCTCGGCGGCGAACTCGCCCGCCGCCACCGCGCGCCCGCCGCGCAAAACCGCCTCGTCCTCCTCACCGATGGCGCCGCGAATCTCGGCAACTCCGTCCCCGCCCAACTCGCCGCCGCCGTCACCGCGCTGCGCCGCGACGGCATCGCGTTCGACGCGTGCGGCGTCGGCCTCGACGGCCTCGACGACGAGATCCTCGAGTCGCTCACGCGCTCCGGCGACGGCCGTTACTACGCGCTCAACACCCCCGCCGACGCCGACACCGGCTTCGCGCACAAACTCGCCGGCGCCTTCCGCCCCGCCGCCGCAGACGTGAAACTCCAGGTGCGGTTCAACCCCGCGCGCGTCGGCGCCTACCGC
>JBEANZ010000134.1:0-4746 GCA_041165185.1 Verrucomicrobiota bacterium
CTCCATCAACACCATCGGGTCGCGATTCGACACCGTCCTCGCCGTCTACACCGGCGCTACGGTCAACACGCTCACCAAGATCGCCGAGGACGATGACCGCGGTGGTAACCTCACGAGCATCGTCAGTTTTGCGGCGACGGGCGGGACGACTTATTTCATCGCCGTGGGCAGCAACGCCGGCGCCGCGCGTGGTCAGATTGCGCTCAACTGGCAACTCACCGCCACCCTCGCCGTCACCACGCCGCCCGCGAGCCAGACCGTCGCCCTCGGCGGCTCCGCGACCTTCAGCGTCGCGGCGACCGGCGTCGGCGTTGCCTACCAGTGGAACCGCAACGGCACCGCCATCCCGGGCGCGACCAACGCCACGCTCTCCGTCGGCAACCTCCAGGGCGGTGCCGACGCCGCGTTCACCGTCACGACTTCCAACGCCTCCGGCTCCGTCACCTCCGCGCCCGCTACGCTCACCGTCGCGCCGCCGCCGATCACCTCGCTCACCGTCCGCAACACCCGCGCCGGCGGCGGTTTCCTCTGGGGCATTGCGGCCGGTGCCGGCACGCTCGTCGCGGTTGGCGACGGCGGCGTTATTGTCAGCTCGGCCGACGACGGCCGCACCTGGACGCCGCGCCTCTCCGGCATCACCGGCTGGATCGTCGGCGTGACGTATGGCGCGGGGCAGTTCGTCGCCGTCGCCGATCGCGGGATCATTTTGCTCTCGCTCGACGGCACCACGTGGACGCCCGCCGCCTCGTCCGGCACCACGCAGCGTTTGAACAACGTCCTCTACGCCGACGGCCGGTTCGTCGCTGTCGGCGAGGGCGGCACGATTCTCACCTCCCTCGATGCCAACCTCTGGACGCCGCGTTTCACCGGCACGACCAACTGGCTCCACGGCCTCGCCTACAATTCCGGTATCAAGGCGTGGGCCGCGAGCGGTCAGGGCGGGATGTTTCTTTACTCGACCGACGCCGTGGCGTGGAGCCGCCTCCCCATCCCCGGCCTCACCACCGACATCGAGGCGACCGTCGCCGTCGAGAGCTACGCCAGCTTCATGGCCATCGGCGCCGACGGCGTCGCCATCAGCATCCGGCAAAACACCGTCGTCCTGAAAACCGGCGAGTCGCTCGTCACGTGGACCGGCGAGACGAGCGCGACGGGCAGCACCGTGCGTTTCCGTGGGCTGATGCAGGGCGCGAGCGCGCTCTTCGCCACGGGCGAGGACGGCAAAGTCGTCACCGCCAGCAGCGACGCCGGCCCGTGGTATACGTTGCCCACCGGGTCCACCGCGAACCTCCTCGCCGGGATTTTCCACAACGACTCCCTCTTCATCGTCGGCCAAAACGAAACCGTCATTCAGTCCGATCCGCTCTACGCGAGCCGCCTCATCAACATCTCCACGCGCGGCCAGGTCGGCACCGGCGCCAACGTCATGATTAGCGGATTCGTCGTCACCGGCGCGAAACCGAAACCCATTCTCCTCCGCGCCGCCGGCCCCGCGCTCGGCGCGTTTGGCCTCACCGACACGCTTGCCGCGCCCGTCCTCACGCTGCTCGACAGCACCGCGAAAACCATCGGCACCAACTCGGGCTGGACCACCGCCCCCGACGCCACCGCGATCACGAGCACGTCGGCGCGCGTCGGCGCGTTTCCCTTCGGCGCGACGGCCGCCGATTCCGCGCTGCTCGTCACGCTCAACCCCGGCAACTACACCGCCCAAGTCTCCGGCGTCGGCGGCACCACCGGCCTCGCCATCATCGAAGCCTACGACGCCGACACGCTCGCCAACGACACCGCGCGGGCGATCAACATCTCCACGCGCGGCCAGGTCGGCACCGGCGCGAACCAGCTCATCGCCGGCTTCGTGATCGATGGCGCCTCGTCCCGCCGCGTGCTCATCCGCGCGGTCGGCCCCGCGCTGGCGGCGTTCGGCCTCACCGGCACGCTCGCCGCGCCGCGCCTCGAGCTGCGCAACAACCGCGGCCTCCTCCACTCGACCGCCGCCGCGTGGGGCCTTCAGCCGAACGCCGACGAAATCCGCGCCGCGTTCGCTGCGGCGGGCGCGTTCGCACTCGCGGATGGCAGCACCGACTCGGCGATGGTCGTCACGCTGCTGCCCGGCGCGTGGACCGTCCAAGTCTCCGGCGCCAACAACACGACCGGCCTCGCCCTCATCGAGGTTTACGCGCTGCCGTGAGGATTGCTGCCGCGACGCGCGGCGGCGGCGTTTTCTGGTTTTTCATTGTTTCCACTGGGTTGAAGGCCACCGGCTCCGAAGCCCCCAAAGGGGCGAAAGTCGATAACCCCGGGCAAGGCCCCACTACCATTGAATGAGCGGCGATGCCTTGCACGCCTCCGGTGTGCGAACGATCCGAGCCTGCAAACAGACACGTCCGAAAATCCCTCCTTCAATGGCAGTGGGGCGTTGCCCCGGGCGTTCAACTTTTCGCCCCGTGGGGGCTCCCGATCTCCGCCGCTCTGCCTGTGGAAAGCCGCGGGGGCGCGAAATATTTTCCCGACGAATAGCGGGTTCGCCCCCGGTGCTTGTCAGGGGAGTCGAGCCTCGCACGCGACGATGCGTTCCCGCCGTCGCGTGTGCCGCCCTTCCAGCTCGTGTCCAATTTCCCCTCCCTCCCCCACTCCCGCCGCCGCGCCGAAATATCCTCGTGCGCCCCGTCGACCGCGGGGAGAGTCGCACCGTCCCGCCGCCCCGCCCTCTGACTATCTCTCTCACTCGTCTGCTCGCCCCCGTTTTTCTCCCCATGAACAAAATCCTCGCCGTCGTTTCGCTTGCGTTGCTCGCGCTCAGTCCCTTGGCCCGCGCGCAATCCTACACGTTTAGCACCGCCTCGACCCAGGTCTACTACACGGCCGCCGTGGCGGTGGACTCGACGGGCGGCGTCTTCGTCTCCGATTACTACGGCAGCACGATCGTCAAGCTCTCCCCCTCGGGCGTGCTGCTGTCCCAATATGGAAACGGATCCGTCGGGTCGGCCGACGGCACGGGCACCGCCGCCCGGTTCTACTACCCGCGCGGACTCGCCCTCGACGGCACGGGCAATCTCTACGTGGCCGACACCAGCAACCACACCATCCGCCGAATCTCCGCGACCGGTGCGGTCACTACGCTGGCGGGCGCGCCATTGACCGGCGGGGCGGTGGATGGTCCCGGCGCAGCCGCGCGTTTTTCGCTGCCGCAGGGCATCGCCGTCGATGCCACCGGCAATGTCTACATCGCCGACACCGGCAACCACGCCATCCGCAAAATCACTCCGGCCGGCGTGGTCTCGACGTTTGCCGGCGCGCTCGGCCAGCCCGGCTCCGATGACGGCAGCGGCGGTGCGGCGCGTTTCTTCAACCCCCAAGGCCTCACCATCGACGCGACGGGCACGCTCTACGTCGCCGACACCAACAGCGGCACCATCCGCAAAATCACCTCCGCCGGTGTCGTCACGACGGTCGCGGGCCTGCCGTTCAGCCACGGCAATCTCGACGGCGCAGGCGTGCTGGCGCGGTTCAACGCCCCGCAGGGCGTCGCGGTCGACAGCGCGGGAAATCTTTTCGTTGCCGACACGCAAAACGCCCTCATCCGCAAAATCTCCCCGGCGGGCAACGTCTCCACCATCGGCGGCGTGGTCGGCGTAAACGGCACCACCTCGGGCCTAGGCGCGAGCGCGCGTTTCTACGGGCCGCGCTCCGTGGCGGTGGACGCGTCGGGCAACATTTTCGTCGCCGATACCTACTACCTCCGCCTCGGCGTGCCCTCCGATCAGTTGGCGATCACCGTGCAGCCGCAGGGCGCGAGCGTCGCGTCGGGCTCCAGCCTCCGCCTCACGGTCACCGCCACCGGCGGCACCCCGATCACCTACCAGTGGCAGAAGGACGGCACGACCATCGCCGGCGCGACGAGCGCCACGCTCGCGCTCACCTCGGTCAACAGCGCGACCGCCGCTACCTACACCGTCACGGTGCGCAACCCCATCGGCACCGTCGCCAGCACGGGCGCGGTGGTCTCGGTCGTCGCGCCCGTCGCCAACGACGATTTCGTCAACGCTCAGTCGCTCTCCGATTCCAGCGGGCAAACGACCGGCACGAACAACGGCGCGACCGGCGAACCGGGCGAGCCCACGCACGGCGTGGCGGCGGCCACCGCCTCTTCGGTCTGGTATAAATGGACCCCGACGGAATCGGGCACGGCGGTGTTTTCGATCTCCAGCGCCTTTACCCCGAGCATCGCGGTGTGGACGGGCACGGGGCTGACCAATCTCTCGCGCGTCGCGCAGACCGCCTCCACCCGACTTTCCTTCCGCGCGCAGGCCGGCACCACCTACTACCTCGCGCTCGGCGGCTACTACGGCACGCGCGGCACCTTCTCGCTCTCTTGGCGCACCATCCTCAACGACGACTTCGCGAGCGCCCAGGTAATCTCCGGCAACTCCCTCACCGTCTCCGGCAACAACGACGGCGCCACCCTCGAGGCCGGCGAGTCCGCGCTCAACTCCGCCTACTCGTCGTCCCTGTGGTATCGCTGGACGCCGACCGTGAGCGGCACCGCGACGCTCGATTTGCCCACCTACCTCGACGCCTCGGCCTACACGGGGAATTCCCTCGCGAGCCTCCGCGCCGCGCCGCGGCTCGCGTTCACGATTTCCACCAACGGCACCAATTTCTCCCGCCGCATCTTCAACGTCGATGCCGGCACAACCTACTCGATCGTTATCGCCACGACGGGCTACTCAACCGGGGCGTTCA
>JBEANZ010000135.1:0-9829 GCA_041165185.1 Verrucomicrobiota bacterium
TGAAGTTTATGGGCTCCGGCAAAAACCCCGACCTCATCGGCCAGCAAACGCGCGACGCCATCGCCGCCGCGCAGCAGGCCGCGAAACCCTTTTTCATCAACTGCAACATCACCGATCCGCACCGGCCGTTCTACGGCTCCGAACAGGGCGCCGCGCGCAAGCAGAAGAAGGCCGCGAAAAAATCCGCCGACCTCGACGCCGAGGGCGGCGAGGACAAGGAGGGCATCCTCGAGCCGCTCAAACCCGCCGAGGTGCCCATCCCGAAATTCCTCGAAGACGTCCCGAATCTCCGCCGCGAAGTCGCCCAATACTACAGCAGCATCAAGCGCCTCGATCTGAGCTTCGCGCAAATCATGAAAGCGCTCGACGCCTCCGGCGAGGCCGCGCGCACCGTGGTGATTTTCATGAGCGACCACGGGATGTCGTTCCCGTTTTCCAAGGCCACGGTCTATTTCAACGGCACGCGCTCGCCCGTCTGCGTGCGCTGGCCCGGCATGGGCGCGCCGCAACGGCGCGAGGAGTTCGTCTCGAGCGTGGACCTGATGCCCTCGCTGCTGGAAATTCTCCGCGTGCCCGCGCCCGGCGGCCTCGACGGCCGCTCATGGCTCCCGCTGTTGCGCGGCGAGACGCAGCCCGACCGCGACCACGTGTTCACCAACGTCAACAGCGTGAGCAGCGGCATTTTTTTCCCGCAACGCTGCGTGCGCACGGCGACGCGCGCGCTGATGTTTCACGCGTGGGCCGCGCCGGATGCGTCGTTCAAAGTCGAGGCGATGAACGGCCTCAGCTACGCCGCGCTCGCCGAAGCCGCGAAGACTGACGCGCGCATCGCGGGCCGCGTCGACCAACTCATCCACGGCTACGTGTTGGCGTTTTACGATCTCACGAAAGACGAAGCAGAGCGCCGCAACGAAATCGCCAACCCCGCCTTCGCCGCCGAGGTGGCGAAAATGAAAACCCAACTCCTCGGCTACATGGAGCGCACGTCGGACCCACAGCTCGCCAACTACCGCAAAGCCCTCGCCGGCGAACCGATCAATCTGAAGATGGAGCGGCTGAATCGGAAGAAGGGGGAGTAAGGACAGCGGCGCCACCGTGTTGTAATTTTTTCCAAAGACCGATGATTTCGATAGAACTTCGGGCCGCAGCGTGTCGGGCTCTCAGCAAGTCGGGCAGTTTGGCTGCGTTTCACCCAGCTCTCGGGGCGATTGCCGATGCCCAAACGAATCCAGAGGTGATAGAGTTCTATTGCTTCTTGCGTGATAATTCGAGGCGTTGGGAGACGGAATGGCGGCCTGAGTTTGTTGCGTTGTTTCACGTAGAGGACGGCAATCTGCCGAAGATCGACGAAGCTGCCTATTGGGGCGCAACCCTGCATGCATTGGCCGCCGAGGGAGACATCGCGAAAGTCCGTCGTTTTATTCAGCAAATTGGTGCGAACAATTGGGATATCCCGCCAGACGAGGGGTCTCCCTGGATTGATGTCTACCCAGTCGACGCCGACATCGACGGAGAGACACCATCTGCGAAGGCTCGTCGGCTAGGACACGTTGCGGTGGCGGACTACCTCGAAAATCTACGGCAGACAATTCATGCGCGTTATCGGGAACGGTGGATTCTTGCCTATGGAAAACGGAGCTAGGCGGGGGCCGATTTTTTCGCTGGCTCAGTTGAGCGCAAAAATCCGCTCCACCCGTCCCACCAGATCGCGCGCGGTCTCGACGTCGGCGGCTTGGTTGGCCGGTTGCTCGGTGATCGCCCAGCCGTGGTAGCCCGCGCGATCGAGGGCGGCCATCACGGCGGGCCAGTTCGTGTCGCCCTCGAGGAGCTTCGGCCGGTCCGGGGCTTTCGTGGCGCCGCCGGTCGGCGACGCGGCGGGCGTGGCGCGAAAATCTTTCACGTGGATGCGCACGATGCGTTGCCCGAGCGCGTCGATCCACTTTTCGGCGGGGTGGCCGGTGCGGCCGACGTTGCCGATGTCGAAGTGCCAGCCGACCCACTCGCTGTTGAGCGCGTCGAGGTAGTCCACCGCCTGCTGCGGCGCGGTGATGAAATTGTTGCCGACGTTCTCGATGGAGATTTTCACGCCGAGGTCCTTCGCGACGGGGATGGCCTTGCGGATCTCGGCGATGGAGCGGGTCCAGCATTCCTCGTAGGTCGCGTCGCCGCGGCCGATCGCGGCTCCGGCCACGACGCCGGGCACGAGCAGGACGCTGGTCGCGCCGTAGGCGTGGGCGTCGCGCAGCGCCGTCAGCAGGGCCTCCAGTCCGTCGCGGCGGATGTTTTCCGACGGCGACGAGAGCGTCTTCTGCCAATGGAGATGGTCGCACACGCTCGCGGCCTGCAGGCCGGTTTCCTGGAGCGCGACGAGGACTTCGTCGCGGTCCATCGCGCCCATCGGTTCGACGCCCTCGAACCCGGCGGCCTGCATCGCGCGGAATTTTTCGAGCACCGTGCCCTTCACGCCGATGGTGGAATACATGATCGCCTTGCGGAGGGAGCGCTTCGGCGCAGCGGCGCGGGTGGGAGCGGGGAGCGCCAATGCGGCGGCGGCGCCGGCGGCGGACGCGAGAAACGAGCGGCGGTTCATGGCGAGAGATTGGTTGTTCACCGGTCGGCGGGCGAGAGGCGAATCGGGCGCAGCTCGTTTTCGAGTCCTTCTTTTTTGAAGTTTGCGCCCGGCCGCGCGGCGGCGCGAGAGTCTGCGCCAGTCCCCTTGTTTACCCCATGAAATCCGCCCCCTCGTCGGCCGTTTCGCGCCGCACGTTTATCCGCAATTCCGTCGCCGCCGGTGTCATCGCCGGCGCGCCCGCGTTCCTCCGCGGGCAAAACCTGAACAGCAAACTCAACCTCGCCTTCATCGGCGCCGGCGGTCGCGCCAACACGAGCTTCAGCGAACTCACGCTCTCGACGGCGGGCGCCTCCGCCGCCGCGAAGAAAAACGCCGCGCGCGCCCTCGCCGAACTCGGCGGCGAGCCCGGCCCGCACCCGGATGAAAACGTCGCCGTCGTCTGCGACATCAACCACACCACGCTCGACGCCGCGGGCGTGCGTTTTCCGAAGGCGAAAAAAATCACCGACCTTCGCCGCGTGTTCGATCACGCGAACGACTTCGATGCCGTCGTCGTCTCCACCGCCGAGCACACGCACGTGTTTGCGGCGTGGCTCGCGCTCACGCACGGCAAGCACGTCTACTGCGAGAAACCGCTCGCCTACAATATCTGGGAGACGCGCCTCATCCGCGAGACCGCCGCGAAATTTCCGAAGCTCTCCACGCAGATGGGCAACCAGGGCCACGCCTCCGCCGCGCGCCGCACGATTCGCGAGATCCTCGACACCGGCGTCATCGGTCCGGTGCGCGAGGTCCACGTGTGGGCCGACCGCGCGTGGGGTTTGCAGGACGCCGCGTCGGCCGAAAAATTCGACAAGGTCCACGGCTTCTACGACGGCGCGCCGATCACCGGACGCTTCACCGAGGAGATGCCCGTGCCCGCGCATCTCGACTGGGAGCTCTGGCTCGGTCCCGCCCCGTGGCGGCCATATCACGCGACCTATTTTCCCGGTCCGCGCTGGTATCGCTGGTGGGATTTCGCCAACGGCACGATGAGCGACCTCGGTAGCCACGACAACGACGTGCCCTTCACCGTTCTCGATCTCTGGCGCACCGACGCGCAGGGCCGCCGCGTGCTCGCGCCGATTTCCGTCGAGGCCTCGTCGCCCAACGTCCCCGTCGCGCACCCCGAACTCGCGCCCGCCACGCTGATGGCGACGTTCAAGTTCGCCGCGACCGGCAAGCAGCCCGCGCTCACGCTCGTCTGGCATCAGGGCGACTCGAAGCCCCCCGGCTGGACGCCCGCGTGGGGCAACCGCTCAAGTATTTTCATTGGCGAAAAGGGCATGCTGCTCGGCAACGGCAAGCTGCTCCCCGAGGAGAAATTTGCGGACTTCACGCCGCCCGCCGCGCGCCTCCCGCGCTCGCCCGGCCACTGGATCGAGTGGGTCAATTTCGCGAAGGGCAACGGCCCCGTGCCCGGCTCGAATTTCCAATACTCGGGCTGGACGACCGAGTGCAACCACCTCGGCAACGTCGCCTACCGCACCGGGAAAAAACTCGAGTGGGACTACGCCGCGATGCGCGCGCCCAACGCCCCCGCCTCCGCGCCCTTCATCAAGCGCCCCGCCTTCCGCAAGGGCTGGGACGGCATTCTGAAAACCTAGCCCAGTCGTGGACGAGGCGTCCCGCCTCGTTTTTTCGCGCGCCGCCGGGCGCGCAATTTCTCGCGCTCCGTCCGCCTGCCCGGTTCCCATCGTTCTTCACCTCAGGCCTTTCGCCTCTTCACCCGTTTCCCCCGCCCACCGCTGCACCCACCATGCTTCCGTTTCTCCACTTCCCCCGCACCACCGCGCTCCGCGTGCTCGTCCTCACGGTCGTCGTCACCCTTGCCAGCACCGCGTTCGCCCAAATCCCCGGCGTCACGCTTCCGCCGGCCAACGACGGCAAACTCCGCATCATCGCGTTCGGCGCGCATCCCGACGACAGCGAACTCCAGACGGGCGGCGTCGGCGCGCTGTGGGCCAAGCAGGGGCACCACGTTTTGCTCGTCTCGGTCACCAACGGCGACATCGGCCACTGGCGCGAAGCCGGCGGCCCGCTCGCGCAGCGCCGAAAAAAGGAAGTCGACGCCGCGCACGCCATCCTCGGCGTGCAGGGCGTCGTGCTCGACAATCACGACGGCGAACTCGAGCCCACCCTCGAAAACCGCCGCGCGCTCACACGCCTCATCCGCCACTGGAACGCCGACCTCGTCCTCGGCCCGCGCACGAACGACTACCACCCCGATCACCGCTACACCGGTGTGCTCGTGCAGGACGCGGCGTTCATGGTCACGGTTCCGTTTTTCTGCGCCGACGTGCCCGCGATGAAGAAGAACCCCGTCTTCATGTATTACACCGATCGCTTCCAAAAACCCGCCCCGTCGCGCCCCGACATCGTCGTTAACATCGACCCCGTGATTGAAAAGAAACTCGACGCCCTCGCCGTGATGATCTCGCAGTTCGCCGAGGGCGGCGCGAACGGCCACGCCGCGCTCTATCCCGCCGACGCCGCCGGCCAGGTCGCGCGCCAGCGGCAGGTGCGCGAAAATTTCTCGCGCCGTTACCAAGCCATCGCCACGCGCTTCGCGAAGGAGCTCGCCGCGTGGTATCCCGGAGACGCCGCCGCGAAAGTGAAACACGCCGAGGCCTTCGAGCTCTGCGAATACGGCGCCCAACCCGACCGCGCCGAGCTGCGCCGCCTCTTCCCGTTTTTCCCGTAGTCGTGGATGAGGCGTCCTGCCTCATGACCGTGGTATTTTCTGTTTCCCGCCTCGTGCCCGTCACCTCGCCACCCGCTTCGTTGTTCGCCCCCGCGATGTCTCCCCTCGTCCTCGCCCGCCGCCGTTTCCTCGGTCACATGACGACCGGCCTCACCGGCGTTGCGCTCTCGCGCCTTCTCCTGCGCGATCTCGCGGCCGCGTCGTCCGGCTCCAGCTCCGCCGCTGCCGCGCCGCTCCCGCACTTCGCCCCAAAGGCCAAGCAGGTCCTCCAAATTTTCTGTCCCGGCGGCGCCTCGCACGTCGATCTCTGGGAGCACAAGCCGCTGCTCGAAAAATTCCACGGCACGCCGCTGCCCGGCGGCGACAGCGAAGTCACGTTTCAAGGCAAGAACGGCAACCTCATGCGCTCGCCGTGGGCCTTCGCGCCCGCCGGCCGCAGTGGAAAAATGTTCACCACGCTCCTCCCGCACATGGCGCGACACGCGGACGACATCGCGTTCGTCCACTCGATGACGTCGCGCAGCAACACCCACGGCCCCGGCTGCATCGCGATGAACACCGGCTTTACGCGCGAGGGTTTTCCCAGCGCCGGCTCGTGGGTCAGCCACGCCCTCGGCTCGCTCAACGACAACCTCCCCACCTTCGTCTCCGTGCAGGACATCCGCGGCGAGCCGCCGAATGGAAAAGCGAACTGGGGTAACGGTTTTCTCCCCGCGCGCCACCAGGCCGTGACGCTCGCCGCGCACCAACCGCTGCGCAACCTCGCGCGCCCCGCCGCCATCTCCGCCGACACCGAGCGCGCCACGCGCGATTTTCTCCACGCTATCAACACCGAGCACGCCGCCGCCCACCCCGGCCACGACGAACTCCAGGCGCGCATCTCCGCCTACGAACTCGCCGCCAAGATGCAACTCGCCGCCCCCGAGGTCGCCGACCTCGCCCGCGAGCCGGCGCACGTCCACGCGCTCTACGGCACCGATTCCGCGGACCGCATGAAAGCCGCCTACGCGCGCAACTGTCTCCTCAGCCGCCGTCTCCTCGAGCGCGGTGTCCGCTACGTCAGCCTCTACTGCGCCTCGCGCGCCAGCGCCGTCGACGGCCTGCTCAACTGGGACGCGCACAAAACCCTGAAGTCCGACTACGAGCGCCACGCCCCGATCTTCGATCAACCCACCGCCGCCCTCCTCGCCGACCTCAAGCAACGCGGGATGCTCAACGATGTGCTCGTGATCTGGTGCACGGAATTCGGCCGCATGCCCACGCATCAGGAAGGGACCGCCGGCCGCGACCACAACCCCGACGCCTTCACGACGTGGTTCATGGGCGCCGGCGTGAAGGGCGGGGTGAGCCACGGCGCCACCGACGACTTCGGCCGCCGCGCCGCCGTCGATGTCGCGACCGTCTACGATTTCTACGCGACGGTCCTGCACCTCCTCGGCCTCGACCACGAGAAACTCACCTACTACCACAACGGCGCCAACCGCCGCCTCACCGACGTGCACGGCCACGTGATCAAACCAATTCTCGCCTGAGTCATGGCCGCAAAGAGGCACAAAAATAATTTGGCCATGCCGGCGGAAACTTTCCGTGCGCCTATAGGCGCCTCGCAGGCTCCATTCGCCCTCCGATTTCTTGCGCCTTTTTGCGGCCAACCGGTTCGGAGTTTCTGCTTCACGGTTGCCGCGTTCGTTTCTTCTGCAGCCTGCGCCGCCGATGCGGCGGGCATTGCCTTCTTCGAGCAGAAAATCCGCCCCGTCCTCGCCGAGCACTGCTATGAGTGCCACAGCGCCCGCGCCGAAAAAATCCGCGGCGGCCTCCTGCTCGACACCAAGTCCGGCTGGCAAAAAGGCGGCGACAGCGGCGTCGCCGCCGTCATCCCCGGCAAGCCCGACGAGAGCCTGCTCCTCCGCGCCGTCCGCCACCTCGACGACGATCTCGCGATGCCGCCGAAGAAGCCGCAGCTCCCCGCCGCCGTCATCGCCGACCTCGCCGCGTGGATCGCCATGGGCGCGCCCGATCCGCGCGATGGCGCGCCCGTCGCCGCACGCCGCGCCGACAAATCCTGGTGGTCGCTCCAGCCGCTCGCACAGAAATTCGCGCACGACACCATCGACGGTTTCCTCGCCGAGAAACTCGCCGCGCAGAAACTCGCCTTCAACCCGCCCGCCGATCCGCGCGCGCTCATCCGCCGCATGAGCCACGACGTGACCGGCCTGCCGCCGTCCCCCGAAGAAGTCGCCGCGTTCACGCGCGACTTCGCCGCCGATGCGGATCGCGCCGTCGCGGCGCTCGCGGATCGGTTGCTCGCCTCGCCGCGCTACGGCGAGCGCTGGGGCCGCCACTGGCTCGACGTCGTGCGCTTCGGCGAGAGCAACGGTTTCGAGCGCAACTTCGTCATCGACGATCTCTGGCCCTTCCGCGACTTCGTCATCCGCTCGATTAACGCCGACAAACCCTTCGACCGCTTCATCGCCGAGCACCTCGCCGGCGACGTGCTTGGCAAAGACGATCCCGCCGTCGAAGTCGGCGCCGCATTCCTTGTCGCCGGCCCATACGACGACGTCGGCAACCAGGATCTCGCCGCGCAGGCCAACATCCGCGCCGCCACGCTTGACGACGTCGTCGTCGCGACGAGCGGCGCCTTCCTCGGCCTCACGGTCGGCTGCGCCCGTTGCCACCACCACAAATTCGATCCGATTCCCACCGAGGATTACTACCGCCTCCGCGCCGCGTTCGAGGGCGTGAACCACGGCCGTCGCGTCGTCGCCTCGCAGGAGGAGCGCTCCGCTTTCACCGCCGCCACCAAGCCCCTCAACGAACGCCGCGCCAAACTCGTCGCCGAGCGCGACCTCGTCGAACGCGCGATCACGCTGCGCGCCAAGGACACCGCCGCCGAAGCCGACACCCCCCGCCCCAAAATCGATCCCGACGGCACCGACGAGAAATTCGCGCCCGTCGCCGCGCGCTTCGTGCGCTTCGTGATGACGGCATCGACGGCCAATCCTAAATCCGCCGTCGGCTCGCGCCTCGTCGAGTTCGAGGCGTGGAGCGCCGGTCCCGCCGCGCGCAACGTCGCGCTCGCTGCCGCCGGCGCAAAAGCCGAGGGCGCGAAGTCCGCCACCGCCGAGGATTTCCCCGAAGCCTACGGCGCGCATCTCGTGATCGACGGCCGCTTCGGCGAGCAGTGGTTCATCGGCAGCCCCGCGACGCTCACCATCACCTTCGCCCGCGAGGAGACGATCGACCGCATCGTGTTTCGCAACGCCAAGCAGACGATGATCGAGGACAAGGCGCAGGGCGCCACGCCCACCGACTACGAGGTGCAGATTTCGAGCGACGGCGAGTCGTGGCGCACCGTCGCCACCAGCGCCAACCGCCAGCCGTGGAGCGAGGCCCACGCGATCGAGCGCCACCGTGCCGGCGTCACCACGCCTGAGGAGCGCAAGCAACTCGCCGCGCTCAACACCCAGATCGCCGCCCTCGACCGCGACCTCCGCGCCGTGCAGCCGCTCCGCCAAGTTTGGACCGGCAAACCCACCGAGCCCACGTCGCCCACGCGCGTCCACAAAGGCGGCGATCCCATGAAGCCGGGCGACGCGGTCGTGCCCGCGAGCCTCGCCGTGCTGGCCGACGCCACCGTGCCCTTTGCCCTCGCGCCCGACGCCCCCGAAGCCGAGCGCCGCCGCGCGCTCGCGGCATGGATTGTCGCGCCGGAGAATCCGCTCACGCCCCGCGTGCTCGCCAACCGTGTGTGGCAATACCACTTCGGCACCGGGATCGTCGATACGCCAAGCGATTTCGGTTTTCTCGGCGGCGCGCCGTCGCATCCGGAGCTGCTCGACTTCCTCGCGCGCCGCCTCGTCGCGCACGGCTGGCGCCTCAAGCCGCTCCACCGCGAAATCCTCCTCTCGCGAGCCTACCGCCAGTCGGGCGCGTCGCGCGACGACGCTGCGCGCGCCGACAAGGACGCGCGCCTGCTCTGGCGCTTCCCGCCGCGCCGGCTCTCCGCCGAGGAAATCCGCGACACGATGCTCGCCGTCGCCGGCAAACTCCAACTTGAGCCGATGGGCGGCCCCGGCTTCCGCCTCTACAAATTCACGCAGAACAACGTCTGCACCTACTTCCCCCTCGACCGCCACGGCCCCGAGACTTTCCGCCGCGCCGTCTATCACCAGAATGCCCGCGCCAGCGTCGTCGACGTGCTCAACGACTTCGATCTCCCCGACATCGCGCTCGCCGCCCCGCGCCGCGCCAACACCACGACGCCCCTGCAAGCGCTCACCCTCCTCAACCACAGCTTCACGCAAGACCTCGCCGCCGCGCTCGCCGCCCGCCTCGACGCCACCGATCCGGTGACGCACGCCTACGCGCTCGCCTTCCAACGCGCCCCGACGGCGCAGGAAAAATCCGCCGCGCTCGCGCTCATCACGGCCCACAGCCGCGAAGCCTTCTGCCGCGCCCTGCTCAACGCGAACGAGCTGATCTACCTCGATTGATCTCCTTTCACCCCCAAT
>JBEANZ010000136.1:0-2851 GCA_041165185.1 Verrucomicrobiota bacterium
CGCCGACGCCGCCCTCCGCATCGCGCGCGCCGATCTTGCCCGTCTCGAAGAGCAGAAAAATTTCGCCACCGTCCGCGCGCCTTTCGACGGCGTGATCTCCGCCCGCAATTTCGATCGCGGCGACCGCGTGCGCGGCGACTCCGCCACCGCCGAGGGCTGGCTCTACTATCTCGTGCGCCTCGACACCCTGCGCTTCGTCCTCAACGCCACGCCCGACCTCGCCCTCCGCGTCTCCGGCGACACTCGCGCCAAACTTCGCTTCAACGAATTTCCCGGTCGCACCTTCACCGCCACCGTCTCGCGCTCCAGTCGCGTTTTCGATCCCGCCGCCGGCACCATGCGCCTCGAACTCCTCCTCGAGAACCCTGACCTCGCCCTCCCCGCCGGCCTAACCGGCAACGCCACCTTCGAGGTCGCGCCGACCGCCGGCACTTACCTTGTCCCGACGAACACCCTCGTCACCCGCGCCGGCCAGTTTTCCCTCGCCACCGTTACCGCCGGCAAAGTCGCCTTCGTCGAAGTCATCGCCGGCCGCAACCTCGGCGCCACCGTCGAAGTCACCTCCGCCGCCCTTTCCGCCACGACCGCCGTGATCATCAACCCCAACGCCCTCCTCCGCCCGGGCGATGCGGTCACGGTCACCCCACCCACTCCGTCCGCCAAGTAAGAGCGCGCCGCGCGTGCGCTCTCGCCGCCGCGTGCCTCAACCCGTCCGCAAAAACTCCACGAGCGCCCGGCCCGCGTGGCTCAGCGCCCGCGCCTCGCGGCGGATGATGCCGATCGACCGCGTCATTCCGGTTAGCGCTCGATAGCGCACGCCCGGCATTGCCCGCGCACACGCCATCTCCGGCACCACCGACACGCCCCACCCTTTCGCGACAAACGCCAGCACCGTCTCGATCTGCGCACTTCGGAAACTCACCCGCGGCGCGAACCCGTTCAGCCGGCAAAATTGTAACGCCTGTCCTGCGAGGCAGTGCCCTTCCTTCATCAGGATAAACGCCTCGCACTCCAAGTCGTCGAGCACCAGCCGACGCTTCTTTGCCAGCGCGTGCCCCGTCGGCAGCGCGACGAGCAGCTTCTCATCGAAGAACTCCTCCGCCACCAACCCCGTGCGCTCCACGGGCAAGCTCACCAGGGCAACATCGATCTCCTTCGTCTGCACTGCCGCCGCGAGTTGGTCCGTCGTGTCTTCGTGCACCACGACCTCCACCGCTGGGAACTTCGCGGCAAACGCCCGGAGCCTCTGCGGTAAAAAATACGGTGCCACCGTCGGCAACGCCCCGAGCGTCACCCGCCCGCGCACCAGTCCGCGCAGTTCGCGCACCCCGTCCCGCGCCTGCTCCACTTCGTCGAGCACCCGCTCCGCGTGCGCCTGCAAGACTTCGCCTGCCGGCGTCAGCGCCACTTCCCGCTTCGTCCGCTCGAAGAGCCGCTCCTCCAACTCGTCCTCCAGCTTCATGATCTGCTGGCTGAGCGAGGGCTGCGCCACGTGGCACTGCTCCGCCGCCCGGCTGAAATTCTTGGTCCGCGCGACGGCGAGGAAGTAGCGAAGTTGGTGTAGCTCCATAGTCAGTGCCTATTACGGCCATCGTTTCTTAATATTTCCCGACTATGGCGCGAGCGGATACTCTCCGCTTCGCACCTATGTCACCCACTCCTTCCTCGCACCTCCCGCCCGCTCCTCAGCTCACCACCTCATCCGGCGCCCCCGTCGTCGACAATCAAAACACCCAGACCGCCGGCGCGCGCGGTCCCGTCCTGCTGCAGGACTGGCACCTCCTCGAAAAGCTCGCGAACTTCAACCGCGAGCGCATCCCCGAACGCATCGTCCACGCCAAGGGTTCCGCCGCCTACGGCAAACTCACCATCACCGGCGACATCACCCGCTACTCGCGCGCGAAAATTTTCTCCAAAATCGGCAACACCGCCGAGACCTTCCTCCGCTTCTCCACGGTCGCCGGCGAGCGCGGCGCCGCGGACGCCGAGCGCGATGTGCGCGGCTTCGCCCTGAAAATCTACACCGAAGAGGGCAACTGGGACATCGTCGGCAACAACACGCCTGTCTTTTTCATTCGCGATCCGCTCAAGTTCCCCGACTTCATCCATACCCAGAAGCGCGATCCCCAAACCAACCTTCGCAGCAATGTCGCCGCCTGGGACTTCTGGTCGCTCTCACCCGAATCGCTTCACCAAGTGACGATTCTCATGAGCGACCGCGGCCTCCCGAAAAATTACCGTCAGCTCAACGGCTACGGCTCCCACACCTATTCGTTCATCAACGCCATCGGCGAACGCTACTGGGTGAAGTTCCACTTCAAGTCCCTTCAGGGCCACGCCTACTACACCGACGCCGAGGCTGCCACGGTCGTCGGCACCGATCGCGAGTCCGCCCAAGCCGATCTTTTCCACCACATCGCCCAAGGCAATTTTCCGCGCTGGCGTTTCTGCGTGCAGGTCATGCCGGAATCCGCCGCCGACACCTACCCGGTCAATCCCTTCGACCTCACCAAGGTCTGGCCGCACGCCGACTACCCGCTCATCGAGGTCGGCGTTCTCGAGTTGAATCGGAATCCGCAGAACTATTTCGCCGAGGTCGAGCAGGCCGCCTTCTCGCCGTCAAATCTCGTTCCCGGTATCAGCCATTCGCCCGACAAGATGCTTCAGGCGCGCATCTTTTCCTATCCCGACGCCCACCGCTACCGCATTGGCGTCAACTACCAGACGCTTCCCGTCAACGCCCCGCGCTGCCCCGTCATGCACTACCAACGCGACGGCGCCATGCGCTTCGACGGCAACTTCGGCGGCGCAAAAAACTACGAGCCGAATTCCTTCAACGGCCCGAAAGAAT
>JBEANZ010000137.1:0-5314 GCA_041165185.1 Verrucomicrobiota bacterium
GTGGCGATAAATGTGTGCGCGACGGCGCGGTGGTTTCGTTGGCGCTGGCGTCGAGCGGGGTGTGCGTCCACTCGAGCCGGAGCGCGAGGCCGAGTTTTTCGAGTAGATCAGATTCGCGGAAAGGCTTCGACAGGAAATCGTCGAAGCCCGCGTTGAAGGCGTCGTCGCGGTTGAACGAGAGCACGCTCGCGGACATCGCGATGAGTTTCACGCGCGCGCCGCCGGGCCGCTTGCGCAACGCCTGCGCGAGCGCGAGCCCGTCCATGCCTGCCATCCGCAGGTCGAGGAACGCCGCGTGCGGCGCAAATTCCGCCGCGAGCCGCAGCGCTTCGGCTCCATCGGCGGCCTCGCACAGCTCAAAGCCGAGCGGGGCGAGCAGCTCGACGAGCACGGAGCGGTTGACGGCGACATCATCGACGACGAGCACGCGCTGGCGCGGCCCGCGGTAGCCGGTCACGCGGGCGGTGGTCCCCTCCCGGGCGGCGGATTCGGCAGCGACGGTGTCGAACCGCACGGTAAACGTGAAGGTGCTGCCTGCGCCCGGCGCGCTCTCGACCGCGATCGTGCCGCCCATCAGCTCGACGAGCCGCGCACTGATCGCGAGGCCGAGACCGGTGCCGGGCTCGGGCGGCCGGCCGTCGGCGGCCTGTTGAAATGGATGGAAGAGCTTCACGCGATCTTCGGGCGTGAGGCCGACGCCGGTGTCGTGGACGGAGAACGTGAGGTGTAGGGCGGGGTCTCCTGACCCCGCCGAGTTTTCGCCGTCGGCGGACGCATCGCTCGTGATGACGTTGGGTCCGGTTGGTTGGCGCGCGGCGGGGTCTGGAGACCCCGCCCTACAACGGGCCACGCGCAACGTGACCCCGCCGCGCGCCGTGAACTTGATCGCGTTGCTCAGCAGGTTGTCGAGGACCTGCCGGAGTTTCTGGCCGTCGCCGAGCACGAGGTCGGGCAACGGCGTCGCGAGATCGAGGCGGAAGGAAAGGCCCTTCTCCTCGGCGCGCGGCGTGAAATTGGCCGCGAGATCGTGGAGCAACTGCGGGAGGTGAAACGGCGCGGGGCGCAGTTCGGTCTTGCCGGCCTCGATTTTGGAAAAATCCAAAACCTCGTTGATCATCCGGAGCAGGTGCTCGCCGCTGCCCTGCACGATGCGGAGGCGCTCGCGGTTTTTTTCGGAGAGGTCGCGCTCCTTCATGAGGACCTGCGCGTAGCCGATCACGCCGTTGAGCGGCGTGCGCAGCTCGTGGCTCATGTTGGCGAGGAAGGCGCTCTTGGCGCGGTTCGCGGTGTCGGCCTGCTCCTTTGCGGCGGCGAGCTCGGTGGTGCGCTGGGCGATGAGCGCTTCGAGTCGCCGGCGTTCGCGGTCGGCGCGGCTGAGGCGCCAGCGGACAAAGCCGAACACACCGCCGGCCGTCAGCAGCGCGTAGACGGCATAGGCGGGCGTGCTGCGCTGGCAGGGCGGCGCGACCACCAGCCGCAAGGTGGCGGGGGCGCTGAGGTTGCCCTCCAGATCGGCCGCGCGAACCATGAACGTGAAGGGGCCGCCTTCGAGGTTGGCATATGTCGCGCGCGGCGTGGTGGTCCACGGCGACCACCGATCGCTGAGGCCGACGAGCTTCGTTTGAAAACGCAGCCCGTCGGTCCGGCCCGGATGCGGCGCGGCGTAGCCAATCGTAATCGGATCCCGGGAGTAGGCGACGCGATGGACGGTCGCCGCGCTGGTTGCGCCGATGGGCTGGGGGGCCCCGCCGGCTTCGAAGCTGCGGAGGGTGGCGCGCCATGCCGCGGTCGGTGCGCGGATGCGCGCGAGGTCGATCCGCACGGTGCTGTTGTAGCCGCGGGACCAGAGCACCTCGCCAGCGGGGGTTTGCTCGACGAAGAAATTCGCCGTGCCGGCAAATCCGATCAGTCGCTGGGCGGCCGCCGGCGCGGGGAGCCAGTGGAAGCTCCCGTCCGCATCCGGTCGGAAGCGCCCAAACGGATGCGCGGCCGTCACCAACGAGTCCTCGAAAATCGAGGTCCACACTTCGCCGGCGGCGGTCACGGCCATCGGCACGCATTTGAGATCGGTGCGGTCGTTGACGGCGAAGCGCGTCTCAGGCGTGAAGCGGCGCGTGCCGGGATCGAAGCGGCGCGCGCCATGGCTGGTGCAGAACGCGGGGCCGCCCGGTCCGGGATAGACCGTCGCCCAGGAATACGCCGGCGGCAGGCCCGCATCGTTGTGATAGTGCTCGGGCGTCGTCTCCGTCCACGCTTCGATGGCGGCGGCGCGGGGAATCCGCCAGAAACCCCGCGTGTAGGTCGAGAGCCACAGCGTGCCGTCCGGTTCCTCGAGGAGGTTGTGGACGTTGCCGAGTTCGAGTCGCTCGGCGACTTTGCGCCAGCCGGCGGGGGTTTCGTCGACGACCGTCAGGCCGAGCGCGCCACCCACGTAGAATCGGCGGGGCTGCGCCGTAGAGTGGAGCAGGGTGTGCGGCGTGTTGGCGCCGAGATCGGCGAGCAGTTCGTGGCGGCCGTCGGGCCGCAGGCGCCGCAAGCCTTCGCGACCGGCGAGAATCAAATCTTCGCCGTGGGACGCGAGGCCGACGATGCGGGTCAGGTCCTGACTGACCGGTTCGAACACCGCACCGCGGCCCGTGGCCGACACGTGGGGCGTCAGGGCAAACAACCCGTCGAAACAGCCCGCGTAGAGCCGCCCGCGATGCCGGCCCCACGTATCAATCGAGCCGTGGGCGGGACCGTTGTTCGCGTCGAACACCGTCACGGCCCCGCCCAGATCCACGCGCGCGGCGCCCGCGTTGAAGCCGAGCCAGAGGCCGCCGTCGCGATCTTCGGCGAGGCACCACACGACGTTGTCGGCGAGGCCGGCGCGGCGGTCGAGTTGGCGGACCTCGCGGGCATCGGGCGAGAGGAGCAGCAGCCCTTGGTTCACGGTGCCCACGGCGAGTGTGCCGTCGCGCAGGCGGAGCGCGCAGCTGACGGGCGCGCCGTTGAGCACGGCGTTGGCGGGAGTGTCGTAGCGGTGGAGTTTGCCCGCGCCGTCGAGCGTGAAAAATCCCTCCGCCCCGACGCCCCAGAGCGTGCCACCGGCCGGCAGCGGCAACGCAACGGTCCACCGGGCTTTTTTCGCGGCGGTCTCCGTGCAGATCGGAATCAACTCGTCGCCGTCGACGCGGAAGAATCCCTGGCCGCCGAGGGAGGCGTAAACCGTGTCGTGAACGACGTGGAGCTGGCTGTGCCCGCTTTCAATCGGCCAGAAATGAAACCGCCCGCCGCTCCAACGCGCGACGCCGCCCGCGGCGGCGAAGAAAAAGGCGTCACCGTGCCGCACCAAACTGCGCACGCGACCGACCGGGTTGAGCGCCGCCGGCAGCGGACCGCCGACCTCGCGCAGGCGGCTCTTGCCCGTCTCGATGGACTCGAAGCAGCCGAGGCCTCGGTCACCGGCGATCCAGAGGCGGCCGCCGGAGTCGGCGCGAATTCTCGGAAACGTGACGCCCGGCGCGGGCAGGTGTTGCCAGTTCGTGCCGTCGAATTCGACGACGCCCTCCTGGTTGGTGAAATAGACGAATCCGTTTTCGCCCACCGCGAGGTCGAAGATCTGGGGATGCCCGCCGTATTCGGCGGGCGGGTAGTTCCGCACGATTGGCAGGCCCGCCTCCGGCGAAAAATCAAACGCTTGCACCGCATGGCTCGCGAACACCAGCGCGGCGAGCGCCGGCGCGATGTGCCGCCAAATTCCGGAGTTGCGACGAGTGTGGGGTGGCACGGATTTTGGGCGGCGCAGTGGCAAGATGGCAGTCGGAGCGCGCGTCGCCGTCAACGGCGGTTCCCTCGCCCCGGATCGGGGGGCGAGTCGGGCATCGCGGCTGTGGCCGTCGCCAGAAACGCCGCCAGCGCCGGGTCGGGCGCGGGCGCGGCGCGCCAGCCCAGCACGAGGCGGCTTTCGGGCGCGGGGCCGCTCAACTTGCGAAACGCGATCTCGGGCGGGAGGTGTTGCGCCTCGGAGGGCGTCATGAACGTCGCGCCCAGACCCGCGCGCACGAGGCCGACGCCGTTGGCGCGCGGCCAGACTTCCTCGGCGATGCGCGGCGTCACGCCCGCGCTGGAAAACGCGGCGAGGATGCGGTCGTAGAAACCGGGGTTGTGCGTGCGGGGGAAAAGCACGAACGGCGTCGCCGCGAGATCGCGGAGGCGCAGCGTGGCGCGCTTGGCGAGCGGGTGGGCGGTGGGGAGGAGGATGCCGTTGCGCTCGCGGAGCAGCACGCGCGTGCGCAGGCCGGGCGTCGCCGCGTCGGGATGGAAGAACCCGCACGCGATGTCGCCCGCTTCCAGCGCCGCGAGCTGTGCCGACGTGGGCGACTCGATCAGTTCGAGCCGGATGCCGGCGTGCCGCTGGTGAAACTCGCGGATGATCGGTGGCAGGACGGTCGCCATCGCGAGGCCGGTGAAGGCCACGCGCACGTGCCCGGTCTGCCCGCCGGCGAGCGCGCGCAGGTCGCGTTGCGCGGCGGCGAGGTTGCGGAAGAGCGGCTCGATGCGCTCGAGGAGGAGCTTGCCGGCGGGCGTGACCTCGACGCCGCGGCGCGTGCGGTTGAGCAGATCGGCGTCGAGCGCGGCCTCAAGTTGCGCGATGGCGCGGCTGAGCGCGGGCTGCGCGACCCCGAGGGCCTCGGCGGCCTTGCGGAAATGCAGCCGCCGCGCGACCTCGCGGAAATAGACGAGGTGCCGCACCTCAAACGGGAACTGATACTCTGCCGGCATCACAGGCAGCGAAAAGGGTATTTCCCGGCATTGCGAGCTTGTGCTAGGCTCGGGGCGATAGGTGATAGGCGATGGGCGATTGGCAGATTTTGCCCATCACCCATAACCAATCGCCCATCGCCCGAATCCCATGCCCAAATCCCTTTTCGAAAAAGTCTGGGACGCCCACAGCGTCCGCACGCTGGCCAACGGCCAGACGCAGCTCCTCATCGGCACGCATCTCATCCACGAGGTCACGAGCCCGCAGGCGTTCGGCATGCTCCGCGACCTGAAGCTCAAGGTCGCGATGCCGCATCGCACCTTTGCCACGGTCGACCACATCATTCCGACCGACCAATTGGTGGAGCCCTACCGCGATCCGCTGGCGCAGGCGATGATGGATGAGCTGCGCAAGAGCTGCGCTGAATTCGGCATCACGTTCTTCGACCGCGCGACGGGCAAGCAGGGCATCGTCCACATCGTCGGCCCGGAGCAGGGCATCACGCAGCCCGGCACCACGATCGCGTGCGGCGATTCGCACACGAGCACGCACGGCGCGTTCGGCGCGATC
>JBEANZ010000138.1:0-3644 GCA_041165185.1 Verrucomicrobiota bacterium
ATCCGCGTCTGGCCGCCGAATTCGCCCGCCCCCGCGCCCAAGGCCGACGCGGCTTCGAACTGACTCAGCTTGAGAGGCTGCGGCGTCTCGCCGCAGAATCAAAAGCCCGCCCTCAGCCGCGGTGAAACTTGATCGCCTTGTCGATTTCGCGATCGACCACGCGCTTCTTTAGATCCTCGCGCTTGTCGTAGAGTTTTTTGCCCGAGGCCAGCGCGACCTCCACCTTCACGAGCGCGTCCTTGAAATACATCCGCAGTGGCACCAGCGCGCGACCACCCGCCTCCAGGGCCACGCGGATTTTTTCGATGTGCCGCCGATGCAGCAGAAGTTTTCGGATGCGCTTGGCGTCGTGGTTATAGATATTGCCGAAGGCGTATTGCTCGATGTGCGCGCCGTGGAGCCAGACCTCGCCCTTCTCGACGCGCGCGAAGGCGTCGCTGATCTGGGCCTTGCCGGCGCGGATGGATTTCACCTCGGTGCCGCGGAGCTGGACGCCGGCCTCGAAACGTTCGTCCACGAAGTAGTCGCGCAGCGCCTTGGCGTTGCGGATCTCGGTGTAGCGTTTGGCGTCTTTGGGCTTGGCGGACATGCGGGCGCGGGAGGCGTAGACAAAAAAGGCGGCGCCGACAAGGGCGCCGCCGAAAAGGTCCGCTGCTCACCGGGTCAGGCGGTGGCGAGTTCGTGGCTGATCTTGCCCTCGATTATTTCGCGGAGGGCGGTGTCCTCGGCGGAGAGTTTTTCGAGCGACTCGACAAGCGGGCGGTTGCCGCGTTTGAGCTGCTTCACGCGGCGGGAAACCACGTTGATCAGGACGTTGGGGTCCGGGATCGTTTTGAGGGCGTCTCTGACGTAGTCGTCGCGCATGGCTGGGAGGTGGCTGAGTTAAAAACCGGGGACAACACCGACGGGCTCCGGGCGCGTCAATGGCGAATTTCCCGGCTTGCCGGCGGCGGCGGAGGGGGCCGACGCTCGCGCCATGTTCATCGCATGGACGACGGTGGGAACGAGCGCCGAGGCCGAGCGGCTGGCCGCGCAGGCGGTGGCGGCGGGGCTGGCCGCCTGCGTGCAAATCGACGGGCCGGTTGTGTCGCATTTCCGCTGGGAGGGGAAGATGGAGCGCGTGGAGGAGTTTCGGCTGACGTTCAAGTTCGCCGCCGCCCAGCTCGGCGCGCTCGAGGCACTGGTGCTCGGCGCCCATCCTTACGACACGCCGGAGTGGATCATCGTGCGGGCGGAGCGCGTGGGAGAAAAATACTTGTCATGGGTGCGAGGCGCCGTTCACCTTCCGCCCCTTTAGCAAGTCGCAACCGTCTCTTTTTACACCATGTCCCAACACAAAAGTCTCCAAGGCGTCTCCGGCCTCGTCGTGAAACGCAACGTCCTCAAGCGCTTCGAGCGCGTCGATTTGCTCAAGAAGCGCGGGCAGTGGAAGGCCGGCGACCGCGTGCAGGGCCTGCGCAAGACCAAGCCGGACGTCTAAGCGCGGCGCGAATCCCTTTGGGCAGGCAGTGTTACCACTGCCTGCCTTTTTCGTTTTCATCCCCATGCACGATCTCTTCAAGGGCCTCTTCGAGTGGTATGGCCATTTTCTCGAGACCAACGGCTACCTCGCCGTCGCGTTGTTGATGGCGCTTGAGAGCACGGTCGTGCCGCTGCCGAGCGAGCTGATCATCCCGCCGGCCGCGATCATCGCGCAGCGCACGGGCAGCATGTCGCTCACCGGCATCGTGATCGCCGGGGCGATCGGGTCGTGGGTTGGGGCGGCGGTGATGTATTGGGCGTCGCGCACGGCGGGCCGGGCGCTCGCGATGCGCTATGGGAAATACGTGCTGATTTCCCCCCAGAAAATCGAGCAGGCGGAGCGGTGGGCGGCGCAATTCGGGAGCCTCGGGGTGTTTGTCTCGCGGCTGTTGCCCGTCGTGCGCCACCTCATCGGCATCCCGGCCGGCATCGTGCGCGTGCCGTTCGGAAAATTTTCAATCTACACGTTGCTCGGCTCCGCGGCGTGGTGCGCGGTGTTATGCTGGGTCGGGCTGAAGGCGGGCAAGGACGAGGCGTTGATGAAGGGCGAGCTGCGTCAGGTCGCGCTCTGGCTCGTAGGCGCGCTCGCCGTGTTGGGCGCGATTTACTGGGCGTTTGTCCACCGCCACATGAAGGCGAAGGAGTGATTTTGCGCCGGCCGCCGGTGAGCTTGACGGACCCGGCGAACGCCCGCTCTATGCGCGGCGTCCCGCGAGTGTAGCACAATGGATAGTGTAGTGGCCTCCGAAGCCATTGATCCGGGTTCGACTCCCGGCACTCGCACCAACCGTCCGGCGCGCGTTCAGAACCAGCGTTTCCGTTTCAGGTAAACCACCATCGCGGCCGTGCCGAGGAGCGTGAGCAAGCACGCGTAGAGGTAGCCGTGCGGCGACTTGAGCTCGGGCATGTGCTCGAAGTTCATCCCATACCAGCCGCCGACGAGCACGGCCGGCAACGTGACGGCCGTCAGCGCGGTGAGGAACTTGATGCCCTCGTTGGCCTCGAAGGCCGCCTTGTTGAGGTAGATGTCGAAGGCCATCATCAGGCGCTCGTGATAGCTCGCGGCGGTATCTTCGAGCCGGGCGAGGTTGTCGCGCAGGTCGCGGAAATACGGGAGCAGTTTCGGGCGGATCAGCTTGGAGTCGCCGCGCGCGAGCCGGTCGATCACGTCGCGCTGCGGGCGCACGATGTGGCGCAGGCGGGTGAAATCGCCGCGCACGTGGAGCAGCTCGTTGACGAGTTTTTGCTGGCCCGAATCGCGCGCGAGGACGTTTTCCTCCAGCTCCTCCAGCTCGGCCCGCAGTTCGTCGAACACCGGCGCATAGTTGTCCACGAGCAGATCGATGAGCGAGTGGGCGATACGGTCGGGGCCGCGCGGGCCGGGGCCGGCGGCCTTGAGCGTGCGCTCCATGAGCGTCGTCACGGAACGCAACGGCTGGCGGTGAAACGTCACCAGGTAATCCCCGCCCACGAAGAGATCGAGCTCGGTGGTGTTGAACTTTTCCGTGCGCGTGAAATCGACCGCGTGGGTGACGATGAAGAGGTAGTCCTCGTAGTCCTCGACCTTGGGCAGTGAGTTGGGCGCGACACAGTCCTCGATCGCGAGCGGGTGAAACTCAAACACGCCCTCGAGCACGAACTTGATCTCGTCGTCGGTGGGGTTGTCGAGGTCGACCCAGAGGAGCAGCCCGCGGTCCGCGCGCACGAGCCGCAACGCCTCACGCTCGAGGTCGGAGCCGACGAGCTTGCCGTCGCTGAAAATGAAGGACCGGATCATGGCGACAGGCTGTGGGGCGAAGCGCGCGCGAGGCAAGCCGCGCCGCCACTAGCGCGCGGGCGGGACGGGTCGCGAGCTGGGCGCCCGGCGACCCGGTGCCCACACGCTCATTCGGCCGAAGTTCCGCACGTGCGAGAACTCGTGACGCCAGAACACAAAGGCCCGCGGGGCGAAGAGGCGCAGCGGCAGGTCCGGCCGAATCTCCGAGCGAAATGTCTGGAGCACAATCAACGCCGTAGAGGGATCGCGCCACCGCGCGATGAGTTCCCGCTCGTGCTCGGGGCCGTCGAAGTAGCCGGGCAACAGCGCAAACTGCGGCCCGGCCAGCGTGCGTCCGCTGAAATAG
>JBEANZ010000139.1:0-2858 GCA_041165185.1 Verrucomicrobiota bacterium
GGCCGCGCCGACGTGCGCGAGAAACTCTACGACGGCTTCGGCTTCAAGGACACCCACGGCATGTCGTCGAGCTACTGGCTGTGGTTCGACGGCTGGGTCTACGGCACGCATGGCTTCGCCAACGCCAGCGAGGTCACCGACCGCGCCGGCCGCACCGTGAAACTCACCAGCGGCAACACCTACCGCTTCCGCCCCGACGGCTCGCGCTTCGAAATTTTTGCCAACGGCCAGACCAATCCCTACGGCCTCGCCTTCGACGCCCGCGGTGACCTCTACACCGCCGACTCGCACTCGAAACCCGTCTATCTGCTCATCCCCGGCGGCTACTACGAGGGCATCGGCAAGGAGCACGACGGCCTCGGCTTCGCGCCCGCGATCACGACCGACGACCACGGCTCCTCCGCTATCGCCGGCATCGCGCATTATTCTGCGACACATTTTCCGCCGGAGTTCCGCGACAATCTTTTCAACGGCAACCCCGTCACGCGCCGCATCAACCGCACGCGCCTCGAGTGGCGCGGCTCCACGCCCGCCGCCGCGCGGCAGCCTGATTTTCTCACGAGTGACGACCCCGCCTTCCGCCCCGTGCAAGTGAAGCTCGGCCCCGACGGCGCGCTCTGGATCGCCGATTTCTACAACCCGATCATCGGCCACTACGAAGTTCCGCTCACGCACCCCGGCCGCGATCACGCGCACGGCCGCATCTGGCGCATCGTGTGGCGCGGACTCGACGCCGCGGCGCCTGCGTCAGCGCCCACGCTGCCGAATCTCGCGAATCTGAACACCGCCGACCTCGTGGCGCGCCTCTCCGACTCCAACCTCGTCGTCCGCTCGCTTGCCTTCAACGATCTCGCCGCGCGACCGGACGCCGCAAACACCGCGTCCGCGCTGCAGTCCGCCGCCGCGCGCCTCGTCGCCGGCACCGATTCCAACGCCGACGGCACCGCCGCGCTCCCGCTCTTCTTCGCGCTCGAGCGGCTCGCCTCAATCCGAAGCGGCGAGCGCCAGCAAGCCGACCCTGCGCTCGACACGCTCCTCCGCCGCGCCCTCGCGCGCCCCGACAGCGCCGTCGCGCACGCGGTGCTCCGCGTGCTCGCCGCGCGCGACTCGCTCCCCGCCGACGCCGAAAAAATCTTCACCATCCTCGTGGGAAAAAATCCCCACGCGCCCGACGCAGGCGCCGCGACGCCCGGCTACTCTTGGCGCCTTATCGCAGAAGCCCTCAACCGCCACCCGCAGCCCTGGGGCGCGCCGCTCCTGCTCACGATGCTCGGCCGCGCGCCCGAGGCCGACACCGAACTCGTTTACGCGATTCGGCTCGCGTTAAAAAACCACGCGCGCGACGCCGATGCCGCCACGCTCGCCACCTGGGCCGCCGCCAGCGCCGGCGACGCCACCCGCGTCGCCGATCTCGCGCTCGCGCTGGCGACGGCCGACGCGGCGCGGTTTCTCATCGGCCACGTGCGCGCGGCGAAGACTCCCGATGCGCGCATCGGCGACTACGCGAAACACATCGCGCTGAATCTGCCTGCCGACGAATTCGAATCCTTCGCTTCCCTGCTGAAACCGCTCGGCACAGCGCCCGCTCCGCAACGCCTCATCGCCGCCGAGGGTCTCGCCACCGTCGCCGCCAAGTCGGGCCGCACGCTGCCCGACGACGTCTCCGCCTGGATGAAGCGCGAACTCTTCGCGCAGCTCGACGGCCGCGCCGCCGAGTCCGTGCGCGCGAGCAACGCCCTGCGCCCGCTCAAACTCCCCGAGGCCGCCGCGCCGCTCCGCCGCCGCGCGCTCGCCGCCAACGCCGCCGAGAGCGCCCGCGCCGCCGCGCTCCGCGCGCTCGTGCCCGGCGAACCCGAGACCGAGGAAACCGCCGCCACCGTCCTCGCGAGCAACGCCCCGCAGGCTGCGCGCCGCGCCGCTGCCGATGTCCTCGGCGCCTCCACGACCCCCGGCCCCGCCGCGCGCGCCGCGTTGCGCGACGCCTTCGCCACCGCCTCCGCCGATCTCGCGCTCGGGCTCGCGGTCGCGCTCGCCAAGAGCGACGCCGGCGCCGCCGCCCTTCTCGAACTCGCCGCCGCGGGCCGTGTGCGGCCCACACTGCTCAAGCACCGCTACGTTGCGACCCAGCTCGAGAAACGCCCCGCCGATCTCCGCGGGCGCGCGGTGGCGCTCACGAAATCACTCCCGCCCGAGGATGCGCGACTCGACGCGCTCGTCGCCTACCGCGTCGGCGCGCTGGCGAATTTCAAGCCCGACGCCGCACGTGGCGCGCCGCACTTCGCGACGCACTGCGCGGCGTGCCACCGCTTCCGCGACGCCGGCGGCAACCTCGGCCCGAGCCTCGACGGCATCGGCTCGCGCGCGTTGCCTCGTCTCGTCGAGGACATCCTCGACCCCAACCGCAACGTCGACCCGACCTTCCGTCTCACGACGGTCACCCTGAAAAACGGCGAGACCAAAACCGGCCTCAACCACCGCGACGACGGCACCACCGTCCGCCTCACCGACCCCGCCGGCGGCGCAGAGATCGTCGTCGCGAAATCCGACATCGCCTCCACCGCCACGCCCCCGGTCTCACCGATGCCCGCGACGTTTGAGACTGCGCTCACCGAGGCGGAATTTTTCGACCTGCTGGAATTTCTGCGCGCGCCCGCGAAGTAGTCGTGGACGAGGCGTCCCGCCTCGTCCTGCACTGAGGCGGGACGCCTCAGCCACGACTCGCCGCCGCCCGCGTCAACGCTCCCGTTTTTCCAACTCGGGGAGCTGCTTCTTGTATTCGACCGGGTCCCAAACGAGTCCCCAATTTTTCACGTAGTCGGCGAGCGGCATCAACCCGACCCCGGCCCGGCGCGCATCGA
>JBEANZ010000140.1:0-6239 GCA_041165185.1 Verrucomicrobiota bacterium
CGAGCTCGGCGCACCCGCCGTCCTCTGCGCGCTCGCGCTCGCCTTCCTCGTGCTCCGCGCAACGCGCCGCCATCCCACCGCCGCGGCCGCGCTCGCGGGCTACGCGCTGTTCGCGCTCACCGACTGGCAACTCGACGTGCCCGTCTTCGCGTTCGCCGTCGCCGCGTGCTGCGCACTCCTCGCCCCGCCCGCCCCAGCCGCCACCGCGAACCCCGGCCAGTGTCACCCAATGGGTGACACTTCCTCGCTAGCCGTGCGCGCCCTCGCACTCGCGTCCGCCACGCGCCCGCTCCGCCTCACGCTCGCCGGCCTCGCGCTGCTCGCGCTCGCGTGCATCGCGCTCCTCGGCCGCCGCGATCCCGCGCCCGAGTTCAACACCCGCGCCCTCGCCCTCGCGCGCGATCCCGCCGTCCCCGCCGGGTCCGACCGCGCGCTCGCGCTGCTCCGCGAATCCCTCGCGCTCAACCCCGCCCAGGAAATCGCCCACTTCAATCTCGGCTGGCTCCTCGTCGTGCGCGACCCCGCCGCCGCGGAGAAACACTTCCTCGCCGCCGCGCACCTCGTGCCCGACAAGGGCGGCGTTTACTTCGGCCTCGCCCTCGCGCGCCTCAACCAAAACCACCCCGACGCCGCCGCCCGCGCCCTCGCCCTCGAGTGCCTCAACGACCCCGCGTTTCTCGTTTCCCCGTGGTGGCGCGAGCCGGCCCTCGCCGCGCTACGCGACGCGACGCGCACCGAGTTTCTCGCCGCCGCCGACCGCGCCTCGACGCTCCTCGCGCCCGACACCTACGCCGCGCGCGTGCTCCCCACACTCGTCGCCCGCGCGCCGCAGCTCGGCCTCGCCGCCCCCGGCCCCGAGCGCACCTATCGCCGCGAACGCACCGCCTACCCCGTCCTCACGCGCCAACTCGATCTCCCCGCCCCGCTCGATCTCTACGACGTGCGCGAACCCGCCACCCCGCCCGCCGATCTCGCCGCGCTCCCCGCGAAAGGCTGGCTGCCCGCGCCGGTGTTGCTGCCCCTCGTCAACGGCACCGCGATCCGCCTCGGCAAGTAGCCCGGCCCACGACCAATCCCCTTCAGAAATAGACCACGGATCGCACGGATGAACACGGATCAAACCCAAACCTCGTCTTGGTTTGATCCGTGTTCATCCGTGCGATCCGTGGTGAACTCCTTCTGCGGTCCTTGTGTTGCAGCTCCGCCGCGCTCGCCCCATCCGTAGTCTAATTCCACGCGGGCTCGCACTCGCACTCACCCTCTCGCCTGCGCCCGCACTCACACTCCCGCCCACGCCCGCGTCCCCCCCCAATCGAGAATCGAAAATCCAAAATCGAAAATAATCCCGCCCGCCCCTTGCCCCGCGCCGCCTCCAACTCCCTCCGCGAAACCGCCGTCCCGCTCGCGCTCCTCGTCGGCGACACCCTCGCCACCTTCGCCGGCCTCGCGCTCGCCTACTGGCTCCGCTACGTCTCGCCCCTCGCGCGCCTCGGCATCGATGTGCCCGACGCCACCTTCGCGCGCTACCTGCCGCTCCTGCTCATCGGCGTCGCGCTCCTCGTCGGCACGCTCGCGCAGTTCGGCCTCTACGATTCGCGCCTCCTCCTGCGCCGCTACCAAAGCCTCAACGCCCTCCTCAAGGGCGTCGCGTTCTGGCTGCTCGCCTACCTCGGCGTCTGGCTCCTCTCCAAACTCGATCCGCCCATCTCGCGGCTCTTCGGCCTCGTCGCGTTTGCGTGCGTGCTCGTGCTGTTGCTCGCGTGGCGCGCGCTCGCCTACGCGCTCGTCGCGCGCACCCGCCTGCTCGCGCGCCTCCGCCGCCGCGCCGTCCTCCTCGGCTGGAACGACGACGCCCGCGCCCTCGCCACCGAGATGTCGCGCGACCCCGCGCACCCGTTCGCCCTCGCCGGCGTCGTCACGCTCGGGGGCGATACGTCCGCCTTCGCGCACGCGGCCACCGCGCCGGATCGGCCGCGCGAACTGGGCAACGCCTCCGACCTCGCCGCCATCCTCGCCCGCGAATCCGCCGACCTTCTCATCCTCACGCGCCTCGATCTCCCGCGCGACCAGATGCGCGCGATCATGGAGGCGTGCGAACGCAGCTACGTGGAATGGAAAGCCGTGCCCGGCTCGTTCGATATTTTTCTCAGCGGCCTGCGCCTCCAAACCATCGGCCACGTGCCCGTGCTCGGCGTCGAGGAACTCGCCATCAACCGCCTCTTCAACCGCGCCCTCAAACGCGCCTGCGATCTCCTCGGCGCGCTCGTCGGGCTCGCGTTATCCGCCCCGCTCGTGCTCGTGCTCGCCGCGCTCATCAAACGCGAGTCGCCGGGCGGCCCGGTGTTTTTCCGCCAGGTGCGCGTCGGCGCCGGCCACCGCGCGTTTTCCCTCTGGAAACTCCGTAGCATGAAGCCCGACGCCGCCGCGACCGACACCGCACGCCAGAGCACCGCGCGCGACGACCCGCGCCTCCTGCGCCTCGGCGGTTTCATGCGCCGCTGGAATCTCGACGAGCTCCCGCAATTTTGGAACGTCCTCATCGGCGACATGAGCCTCGTCGGCCCGCGCCCCGAACGCCCCTACCACGTCGCCCAACTCGCCGACACTATTCCCCACTACCTCCCGCGCCACCTCGTGCGCCCCGGGATGACGGGCTGGGCGCAAGTCCACGGCCTACGCGGCGACAGCGACCTGACGGCCCGCGCGCAACACGACATCTTCTACATCGAAAACTGGAGCCCCTGGCTCGACGCCCAAATCATGCTCCTGACGTTCGTCCGCTGGCGGGATGAGAACGCGTATTAGGACCAAGGCGTAAACCCATCGGTGCCAGCGGCGCCCGCTATCGATAGCGTGGAAGCCGGCTCAGCGTTTGCCCCCCGAACAGGCTTTACCCCGCCTTGAGGCCAGTTCGACTATCCCACCATGAAACCCAGCTCGCCAAGCACGGTCCCGCACTCGCCGATAATATTGCTCGGCCTCACAACCGTCTCGGCTCTGATGCTGTTGACCGGCGGCTGCGGTGCGACGAATCGCACCTCATACAATGATGACTTTAACCGTCATGCGCAGGCGACCCAGAGCACGCCCAGCTATCGCCCGGCGCGGCTACTCCATTCCGTAAGACCCATTTTTCCAGTCGGCGCCAAACTCGACCTCTACAAGAAATTTGTCCTCAGCGTGCTGGTCGACTTCGTCGTCAATGAAGAAGGTAAACCCAAAGAGATCGTGGTATTCTCCACGCAAGATCGATTCTACGATTCCGTCTTCATCGAATGCGTCGCCCAGTGGCGTTTCGAACCCGCCACGGTCGACGGCATTGCCGTAAGGCAAAAATTGCGTCTCCCGATTACCTTAGAGTTGAAGGACGCACCCGAGCCTTCGCCGGAGGTTCGTCTTGATAGACGTCGTTGACTTCTTTGCCGACTAGCAGCCTGTCGGACCTGGAAACTCGGTTTTTGTGAAAGCGGGATGATTTTCATCGGATTGGGTGAATAGCGGGTTTCTCGGGGTAGGGGTTTAGAGGTATCCGGTAGTTTGGCCTGCGGGCCGGGATTCTTGGTCGGCGGGCGGCCAACGCGGGTCCGTTTACGCCGCGGCGACGAGGGTTTTGAGCGCGAAGAGCCGTCTAAAATGATAGCTCACGCACACCAGCAGCCGTTCGAGCGCGACTTTGGCGTGGCCGCGCAAATGGAAGCGCCGGAACCCGAGCACTTCCTTGATAATGCCGAAGACGGCGAAAGGCTGTAGGACCGAACGGCTGGAACGCTGAACCGCAGAGGGCGCGGCTCATGGGAATGTCGCCCGCGTCCACAATATTGCTCCGCGCTGCCCGTGCCGCGCACTCACTTCGCCGCTTGCGTCTTCTTCGCCAAATACCGCACGCCCGGCAGGTCCTTGAAATGCTCGTCCAGTGTCCAGAGCGTCGCGTCGTGCATCCGCGCCGTCGCGTAAATGAGACTATCCGCGAGCGGGAGCGGATAGCGCGCCGCATCGAGTGCCAACGCCGAATCCACCTCGATCGCCTGCCCACCCTGCATCATCCCCGCGACCTGGAGCGCTTCGTTTTCACCGCGCTCGCGGAGGACTTTCTTGAAGACCTCGTAGATCGTGATGACCGGCACCAGCAGGTTTTCCGTGTCCTCGATCGCCGGCCCAAAAAACGCGGCGTTCCTGCTGTCGGCGAGATATTCCAGCCAGCCCGACGAATCGACGATGTTGGCGCGGTTCACAGGCGGTCGGGCTCCCGCGCAATCGTCGTGTCCATGCCCCGCAGAAACCCGCGCATCTCCTTCATCGCGCGCACCGGGATGAACTCCACACGGTCGCCGTAAGTGATGACGCGAAATTTTTCGCCCCCTGTCAGTCCCAACGCCGTGCGCACCGCCTGCGGGAAGACGACCTGAAATTTGGGTGAGAGCGTGACAGTTTCCATATCGATGGGGAAAAAGTAGGCCGCCCGCCCAATCGATGCAAGACCCGCTTCCGCCCGCACCCTTCTCCGCACCTCCGCGTCTCAGTCCTTCAGCATTCAGCCCTTCAGCCCTTCCCCTCAAACCGGCCGCACGCGCCGATGCCCGCGGACGCGCGCCCGCGCCAGCGCGACCCATTTCCACAGCGTAAACGCCACCGCGTATTTCCACCGCGCCAGCCGCGACCGGCCGAAGTGTTTCAGGTAAACCTCCCGGTTCGCGTCGAAGATCGCGCGCGACATCCGATCAAAATCCTTCGCCACGCTGACACCCTTCAGGTGCGTGAGGCTCACGCGCCCGTCGTAAACCACGCGAAAGCCCGCCTCGTTCACGCGGATGCACAGGTCGAGATCGTCCCCATACATGAAGTAGCGCTCGTCAAACACCGCGCCGTCCGCCGCCACTTCCTCCGCGAACAGCCACCGCGCCCCGAGCATGAACGCCCCGTTGATCGCGCCCACGTCGTAGCTCTCGTTTTCCGGGAGATCGGTGAGATTGTAGCCCGCGAAAATCGCCGTGCGCGGAAACGCCGCCGCCAGTCCGCTCGCCCGGCAAAATCCGTCCCACAGCGTCGGGATGCTCCGCCGACACGCCAGGTCCATCGTGCCGTCCGCGAGCACGAGCTTCGGCGAGATGAGCCCGATCTCCACGTCCTCCGCGAGGCGCGCGAGGCAGTGCGCGAGCGCGGCGGCGTTACAGACCGTGTCGGGGTTGAGAAACAACACGAACTCCCCGCGCGTGCGCGCGAAGCCCACGTTGTTCGCCCGCCCGAAGCCCAGGTTCGTCTCCGCCGCCACGTAGTCCACCCACGGAAAATCCCGCCGCACGATCGCGCCCACGTCCTCCCCGCCGCCCGCCGCCGAATTATCCACCACGCACACCTCGACCACTCCGCTCGTGCCGTCCGCGCGCGCCAGCTCACGCGGCAGCGAGCGCAGGCACGCCGCGATTTCGTCGCGCGAACGATACGCGACGATGATGATCGAGAGCAGCGGCAACTCCGGCGTGGACACCCGCCGACCGTCTCCAATGCTCGCGCCCAACGCAATGCCCGCCCCGCAATCAGTCAGTGTCGTCGTCGAGTGCAGCTTTCCCGGCCAACGCGCCCCCTACGTGTTTACGAGCCTGTGGGAGCAGCGCGAAACCGACCTCGAAATCATCCTCGTCAACCGCGACGCCCGCGGCGGTTCGCACGAGTGGATCCGCGCCGGCCGCGACAAAATCGCCGCCGTCGTCGAGGCCCCCGGCGCCTCCGCCCCCGAGGCGATGAACCGCGGCCTCGCGCTCGCGACGAAGGAGTGGGTCTTGTTTCTCGGCCCCGCGGACCGGCTCGTCGGCGAACTCATCCTCAACGAGGTCCTCCACTTCATGAAGGACACCGAGGCCGCCGTCGCGATCGGCGAAGTCGCGCGCGACGACGGCCACATTTTCAAGTTCCGCTCGCGCGCCAGCCTGCTCGGCCGCCAGCTCGCGCACCGCGCCGGGACGTTTTACCGCCGCTCGCTCTTCGCGGAAAACGGCGGCTTCGAGCCCGCCTTCGGCGACGTCGCCGATTACGAATATCACCTGCGCCTCTGGAAAAGCTCCGTGCGCTTCAAGTCGCTCCCCCTGCGCATCGCCGCCTGCGAGGCCTCGAAGGAAAAACCCGCGCGCTGGCCCCGCTGCCAAGCCGAAATCCGCGCGCGCCGCCGCTACTACTCGGCGAGACGCAGTTGGAAATGGGATCTGCTTTCGCTCGTGCGCGTGGTGACGGGATAGTCCGCACGT
>JBEANZ010000141.1:0-10683 GCA_041165185.1 Verrucomicrobiota bacterium
CGTTCACACGGGTGGGCCGCGCGGGTGCGGGCGTTGACTCATTCCCAACCGACGCGCAAAAAACGCCCGTCAGTCACGCCCCAACCCCAACTTCGTTTCGATTTCACGTGCTCTACTCCGCCCCGAGATTCGCGACGTCGCGCAGGATAAATCGAACGGTCGTTGCGGTGTTGCTCGCACTCGCGTGGGCAGGCTCGGCGACCGCAGCGACGGCGGCGGACTCACCGGTCGCCACGCGCGAGCGGCTCGCCGCGCTCCGCGCCGACGTCGCGCATCACGACAAACTCTACCACCAGGAGGCCACGCCGGAGCTCAGCGACTACGACTACGATCAGCTTAAGCAACGACTGCGCGCCCTCGAGACGGCGTTTCCCGAGCTCGCGCGCGAGACGCCCACCGTGGCCGAAATCGGCGACGACCGCTCGGGCCTCTTTCAGACCTACCGGCATCGCGAGCGCATGCTGAGCCTCGACAAGAGCTACGCCGAGGCGGACTTGCGCGCGTTTCACGCGCGGCTCGCGAAGCTGCTTGGGCGCGGCGAACTCGCCTATGTGGTCGAGCCGAAGTTCGACGGCTTCGCGGTGAGCGCCACCTACGAAAAGGGAAAACTCGTCCGCGTCGTGACGCGCGGCAATGGCACCGAGGGCGACGATATCACGGCCAACGCGATCATGATTCGGCGGCTGCCGCGGACGCTGCGCGCGGGGTCGGAGGGCGACGGGGGGAGTCCGCCTTCAAGCCCGATCCCTGACCTGCTGGAGTTGCGCGGCGAGATTTTCGTTTCGTTCGCCGAGTTCGCGCGGATCAACGCGGAGCGTGAGGCGGCGGGCGAGGCGCTCTTCGCGAATCCGCGCAACCTCGCCACGGGCACGATTCGGCAGCGCGACGCGGGTGTGGTCGAGCGGCGCCACCTCGAAATTGTGTTCTACGGCGTCGGTGCGTATGTGCCGCTTTCGGCGCAGCCGCCGACGCAGCACGGGCTGACCGAACAGCTCCGCCGCTGGGGCGTGCCGGCCGTGGAGAATTCGTGGATGGCGCGCGGCGTCGGCGAATTGTGGGCGGCGGTGCAGGCGCTGGATCGTGCGCGGGCGGGGTTTCCGTTTCCGACCGATGGCGCGGTCGTGAAGCTCGACGAGGTCGCGCTCCAGCGAGAGGCGGGCGCGACCGACCACGCGCCGCGCTGGGCGATGGCGTTCAAGTTTGCCCCAGCCCGCGCCGAGACGCAGCTCCGCGCCATCGTCGTGCAGGTCGGCCGCACCGGCGTGCTGACACCGGTGGCGGAATTCGCTCCGGTGGAACTGGCGGGATCGACCATCACGCGCGCTTCGCTGCACAACCGCGACGAGATCCTGCGGCGCGATATCCGCGTGGGCGATTTCGTTTTCATCGAAAAGGCCGGAGAAATCATTCCCGCCGTGGTGGGGGTGAATCGCGCGCGGCGTCCGGCGGAGGCGCGGGCGTTTGTGTTTCCGACGGCGTGTCCGGTTTGCCAGACGGCGGTGGCCCAGCGCGCGGGCGAGGTCGCGGTGCGTTGCCCCAACGCGGCGTGCCCCGCGCAACTGCGGCGGCGGCTGGAGCATTTCGCGTCGCGCGAGTGCGTCGCGATTGACGGCCTCGGCCCCGCGACGATCGATGCGCTGGTCGAAAGAGGTGCGGTGAAGGACGTCGTGGATATTTACAGACTGCGGCGTGCCGACCTGCTGGCGCTCGGCAAGGACGCGAGCAAGTCGAGTGACCGCCTGCTCGCCGCGATCGAGACGAGCAGGCGCGCGGAGCTGTGGCGGTTCGTGCACGGGCTCGGCATTCCGCAGATCGGCGCGGTGACGGCGAAGGAGGTGGCGCGGCGGTTTGGCGGCCTCGACGCGCTGCTGCGGACTGCGCCCGGCGACTTCGGCGGCGATGCGACCGGCCGAGCGCTGGCGGCGTTTTTCGCCGAGCCGCGAAATCGCGCGACGGTCGAGGGCTTGCTGGCCGCAGGTGTCCGCCCGACTGCGCCTGCCACCGCGACGGCCGCGTTTAGCGGACGGCTCACGGGAAAAATCTTTGTGCTCACCGGCACGCTGCCGACGCTGACGCGCGCACAGGCCACGGAAAAAATCGAGGCCGCCGGCGGCAAGGTCGCGGGCAGTGTCAGCCGCAACACGCACTATCTTCTCGCGGGCGCCGACCCCGGCGCGAAGCGCGAGCAGGCGCGCACTCTCGGAGTCCCGGTGATCGACGAGGCGGCATTTCTGGCGTTGCTGCGGGAGGAGTGATGCCGACCGTGCTCATCGCCTGCACGGAGTGCACGCGCGCAATCGCCGCTGCCCGAACTCACGTGATCAACCACGCCGCGCGATGTTTGATGCCGGCATCGAGCGTGGCGAGGCGTGCGCCCTGCGCCGCCGCGAGTTCGCACAGATAGAGGTCGCTGACTTCCTTGTGGGACCGCACTGCTTGCCCGCGCAGCAGCGAAGCTGGCGGCAGGTGGTCGATAAACCGATATCGGTTGCCCAGACTGATTTTGAATTCCGCGAGGGCGTGCTCAGCGTCAGCGAAGGTGGCCGCGATGGTTCTGTCCGCCATCGACACGCGGACAAAGCTCAGCTCCGTGAACGCACAGCCCAGCACCAGCGGAGATTCCCGCGCGAACCACGTATGGGCGCGACTGTGCAGGCTGTGGACGTTCCAGAGCAGCCCGACGAGGGCGTTGACGTCGAGCAGGCAGGGCTTGCTCACAGCAGCTCGGCGTTCAGACGCGCGATGTCGGCGGCTGAGACCTTGCGCACCGGACGCTCCCGCGCCGCCATCACCGGCAGTCCCGACACGGGATGGATTGCGAGCTGATAGCGCCGCGTGCGCACCTGTGCGCTCAATAGGACCCCGCCCTCGCGCAGATCGACAGCCAAGCTCTCGCCCCGGCCGTGACGCAGCCGCCGCCGCGCGGCGGGAGGAAGGACAACGTGGCCTCGGCTGGAGAGCGTTGTTTGCATGGCGGGCTTTATCTTGCCGAAGCTGCCGACGGTCAAGCCGGGCCTCGGATGCGTGCGCTCGCGTGGCGGTTTAGTGCGCGGGCGAACTATGCGACAACAGACGGTCGCGAAATTCGCTGTGCGATTTTGCGGCGAGTGGCCATTGGATGATGCCCGTGATCGAAGCGACGCCAACTCACGCCGATGCCGAACTGATCCGGCGCTACGCGGAGGCGCGCGACGAGGCGGCGTTCGCGGAGCTGGTGCGACGCTACCTCGGGCTCGTCTATCATGCGGCGGTGCGGCAGCTGGGCGGCGAGGCGCACGCGGCGGAGGATGTGGCGCAGCGCGTCTTCACGCTGCTCGCGCGCAAGGCCTCGACTTTGCACGGGCACGCGACACTCGCCGGTTGGCTGCACACGACCACGCGCTTCACCGCCAGCGAGCTGATGCGCACCGAGCGTCGCCGGCGCGCGCGCGAACAGGAGGCGTTCATCATGCATGGCAACTCGTCCGTCGGTCCTGAATCCTCCAACGACTCCACATGGCGCGACCTCCGTCCGGTGATCGACGAGGCGCTGGGTGAACTCGACGCACCCGATCGCGAGGCCGTGCTCCTACGCTACTTCGCCGACCTGCCGCACGCGCAGATTGGTGCGCGTCTCGCGATTTCGGAGAACGCCGCGCGGATGCGCGTCGAGCGTGCGCTGGAGAAACTGCACACGCGGCTCGCGCGCCGCGGCGTGACGTCTACGGCCTCGGCGCTCGGCGTGGTGCTGGCGAACCAGGCGGGCGCGGCCTCACTGGCGCTGCCTGCGGGGATGGCGGCGAGCGTGACGAGTGCGGCGTTGGCGGGGTCGGCGGCGACGGGTGTCGCGGTTTCCGCGGCCGGCATTTTCGGATTTATGAGCACAGCAAAAATCGTGGCTGGGTTGGCGATAGTGGTCGGCGTCGCGGGGCTCGGCTCCGCTTTCTACGAGCGAAATCACGCGACTCAGGCGGAGGCGACCCTCGCGGCGCTACGGCGCGAGGCCGAGGTGTTGCGCGGGCGGGCGGCGCAGAACGAGACTCGCGCGCGAGAAGCGGACGCGCGGGCGCAAGCGAGCGAGGCGAGGGTGTCCGCGTTACAGAAGGAAATCGCTACCAAACGTGGGACGACTTCAGCCGGAAGCGCAGAGGCCTCGACTACAGCGCGTCCGGCGACCACCGCCGCAAGTGCGCAATTAGCGATGTATGGCGATCCGGAGTATTTTCGGCTCAACGGGCAGAAGTATCGCGCCGACCTTGGCGAGAAATTCTGGCTTCTCTACAAGACGCTCAATCTCACGCCAGAGCAGATCGCCAAGTTTGAGACCAATCGCACGGCGTCGAATCAGGCATTGATGGAAGTCGTCACATCGGCAGAGGCGCAAGGCATGACCATATCCAGTCCCTCCGTCAGCAAACTCTACTCCGAGGTGGCTGGCCCCTATGAGACCGAGTTGAGATCGCTGTTGGGCGAGGAAGGCTACCGACAATACCAGTCGCATTTCCGCGCCAGTTCTGGGCTTGGAATGCTGAAGGAACTTGCCGGTGCGGTATATAGATCGGATTCGCCATTGACGGCAGCTCAAGGCGAACAAATCGCGCAGGTGATGATCCGCGAAACGCGATCCGTCCCAAGGGCTCCCGGATCAAAGACGGTCATCACCGTGATCGATTGGGACAGTGTTGGGCTGCAGGCCCGCAGCGTGCTCATGCCGACCCAACTCGCAGTTTTTCAGGCCTTGCTTGAGGCGCGAAAACTTCAGGAGCGCATGAATGAGATGAGGCGTGCAGCCTCTCAATCCTCTGCGGCAAAGCCGTAGTCCAATCTCGCTCGCTCGAAAAATTCCCGCGCGAGCTTGAGGGCGGGTGGGAAACCCGCCCTACTGCGCGGGCCTGCATGAACCCCGCTACGCGCCGACCCATCGACGACCGTTTCGCCGGCAAGGTCGCGCTCGTCACCGGCGGCACTCATGGGATCGGGTTTGCGATTGCGCTGGAGTTGTTGCGCGAGGGCGCGGCGGTTGTCGTGAGCGGGCTGCCGGCCGATGCGGACGAGGGGCGCGCGGCGTTTGCGGCGGCCGGATTTTCGCCGACCATCGTGACCGGCGATTTGGTGGAAGACGGATTTTGCGAGGCGCTCGTCGCGCACACGTTGGCGGCGCATGGGCGGATCGATGCGCTGGTGAACAACGCGTTTTCGTTTCTCGCGAAGGGGCTCGATGCGACGCCGGCGGATTTTGCGCGTTCGTTCGGCGTGGGGCCGGTGGCGTTTGCGCGGCTCACGCAGCTCGTCGCCGCGCCGATGCGCCGGCAAGGCGGCGGCGCAATCGTCAATATCTCGAGCATCTCGGCGCACATCGCGCAGCCGCACCGCTGGACCTACAACGCCGCCAAGGGCGCCGTCACGCAGCTCACGCGCTGCGCCGCGCTCGATCTCGCGCCGGACAAAATCCGCGTGAACAGCGTGAGCCCCGGGTGGATTTGGACGCGCGAGGTCGACAAGGCCGCCGGCGGCGACCGCGCCAAATTCGATCCGATCTGGGGCGCGTTTCATATGCTGGGGCGCACGGCCGAGCCGGTCGAGGTCGCGGGGCCGGTGCTGTTCTTGTTGAGCGACGACGCGTCGTTTATCACGGGCACCGACTTGCCGGTGGACGGGGGCTACAACGGCCTCGGTCCCGAGGGGCTGGGGCAAAACACCATCGTCGCCGGGACCAAGTAGGCCGCGAGCCGCGAGAAAAATCCCAAACGCCAAAGGGCCAAACGCCAAAAACATCTCAGGGCGGAAAAACAACGAAATGAAATTTGGGATGTGGAGTTTCTTTGGAGTTTGGACCTTTGTGCTTTGAGATTTTCGCCCCTCTCCCATGCCCAATTTCCCCATCATCGACACGCACCTCCACATCTGGGACCTCGGCCGCATCCGCTACCCTTGGCTCGTGAAGGTGCCGCTGCTCAACCGCAATCACCTCATCGCCGACTACCGCCGCGCGTGCGGCCCGGTGGCGGTGGCGAAGATGGTCTTCGTGCAGTGCGAGTGTGATCCGGCGTTGTCGCAGCAGGAGGCGGATTGGGTGACGGAGGTCGCGCGCACCGAGCCGCGCCTCCGCGGCATCGTGGCGCAAGCGCCCCTCGAAAAAGGCGACGCGGCCGGCGACGCGATTGCGGCGCTCGCCGCCAATCCGCTCGTGAAGGGCGTGCGCCGCCTCATCCAGTCGGAGGCGGACGATGCGTTTTGCGTGCGGCCGGATTTCGTGCGCGGCGTGCAGTTGCTCCACGCGCACGGGCTCAGTTTCGATCTCTGCATTTTTCACCGCCAGCTCGCCAACGCGATCAAGCTCGTGCGGCAGTGCCCCGACGTGCGTTTCGTCCTCGATCACATCGGCAAGCCCGACATCAAGGCCGGCAAACTCGATCCGTGGCGCGCGGAACTGCGCGAGCTTGCGACACTGGAAAACGTGGTGTGCAAACTGAGCGGCCTCGCGACCGAGGCCGACCACGCGAAGTGGACGCCCGCCGACCTGCGCCCCTACATCGACCACGTGATCGCGTGCTTCGGTTTTGATCGCGTGATGTTTGGCGGCGACTGGCCGGTGAGCACGCAGGCGACCGACTATCCGCGTTGGGTGGCGACGCTCGACGACGCGTTGAAGGGCAGCTCGCACGACGAGCTCCACCGCCTCTACGTGCGCAACGCCGAGGAGTTTTACCGCGTGTAGGCCAAGCGATCCGGAATGAAACCACGGATGAACACGGATGGACACGGATTCGGAATGGGGGGTCGGACGCCACCGGGGTTTCGGCGCCGTGGCGTTGGGGAAACCTCCCGACGCGGTCTTGTTTCCCGCTGCGGTCGTTTGGAAATCCGTGTTCATCCGCGTCCATCCGTGGTTAGAGATCCAGTTTCTTCACCCGTTTCGTTTTTCTTTCCCTCATGAAAATCAACGCCTCCACCCGCCGGCACTTCATCAAGACCGCCGCGACCGCGATCACCGCGTTTCAAATCCTGCCGCGCCACGTGCTCGGCGGGCCGCGTTTCGTGCCGCCGAGCGAGAAGGTCAACATCGCCATGGTCGGCGTCGGCGGGCGCGGGCTCGAAAACCTCAAGGCCCTGCTCACGCTCGACGACGTGCAGGTGGTCGCCGTCGCGGATCCGGCCGAGCAGTTCAGCCTCGAGGCGTTTTACTACAAGGGCAGCGGCGGCCGTGCCGTCGCGATCGATCGCGTCCAGAAACACTACGCGGCCAAGACGCCGAATTGCCGCTGCGCGGGCTACGAGGATTTCCGCGTGATGCTCGAAAAGGAAAAGGCCGTCGACGCGATCCTCTGCGCGACGCCCGACCACCTGCACGCCTACGTGGCGATCCGGGCGCTGCGCGCGGGCAAACACGTTTACTGCGAAAAGCCGCTCACGCATAACATCCGCGAGGCGCGGGCCGTCGCGCGCATCGCGGCGGAGACCGGCCTCGCCACGCAGATGGGCAATCAGGGCCACTCGACCGTCGGCATCCGCGAGACCGTCGAGCACATCCGCGCCGGCACCATCGGCGCGGTCAGGGAGGTCCACGCGTGGGTGCCCGCCAAGCGGTGGAACCCGGCGCTCACCTCGAAGCCCGCTGAGACGCCGCCCGTGCCCGCCGGCCTCAACTGGGATCTGTGGATCGGGCCGCGCGAGATGCGGCCGTTTAACCCCGCGTATTTTCCCGTGGCGTGGCGCGACTTCTGGGCGTTTGGCAGCACGGCGATGGGCGACTTCGGCTGCCACGATCTCGATGCGGCGACGTGGGCGTTTGATCTCCCGCCGCCCTCGCGCGCGGTCGCCTACGCGACGGGGCCGAGTGACAACGAAATCGCGCCGCACGGCAGCGTGATCTACTACGATTTTCCGGCGCACGGCGCGCAGCCCGCGCGCAAGGTGACGTGGTATGACGGCGGTGCGCGGCCCGCCGCGCCCGAGGCGCTGGGCAAATTTCCGTTGCCGGCGCGCGGCGTGATGTTCGTCGGCGAGAAAGGCGTGATCCAATGCGACGGCGCGGGCGGCGCGCCGCGGTTGTTTCCGGAGGCGTTGCGGCAACAACCGAAACCGACGCCGTCGCTCGTCCGCTCGAACGGCCACCACCGCGACTGGATCGACGCCGCGAAGGGCGGACCGGCGGCGAGCAGCAATTTCAGCTACGGCGCGAACCTCACCGAGATCGGGCTCGTGGGGCTGTTGTCGTTGCGCCTGAAGAAGCCCATCGAGTGGGACGCCGCCGCGATGAAGGCCACCAACGCGCCCGAGGCCGATCCGATCATCAACGGGACGTATCGCGCGGGGTGGGAGCTGGGGGCGTGAGGTCAGGAGCGTAGCGTGCGCGATGGGGTGGGGCGCGGCCTACGGCGCGGCGAGGGCGCCGCGGCTCCAAGCTACGACGCGGCGAGCGCGCCGCGGCTCCATCGGGGGGCGCGACCGGTGGGGCAAAAAAAAGCCGCCATCGCGGGGGGCGATGGCGGACGGGGCGGCGGGGTCGGAGACCCCGCCCTACAACGCGGGGGCGCGCGGCTCAGCCCATCTTCGTGATGACCGGAATCGCGAAGGCGCCGCGGCCGGTGCGTTTGCGGATGGGGTTCTTGTTCGCGGCGGCGACGATTTCCTTTTCGGCGCCGGTGAACATTTCCGTTTTCGAGTCGATCGCGAGCACCGGGCCGAGGACGGTCGGCACCTTGTCGGTCTGGACCTCGTTGGCCTTGAGGTGATCAAGCGTGCGGGCGAACGCCTCTTTCGTGGGCTCGCTCGCCTTGATCGCCTCGGCGATGGCGGCGTTGGATTTCTCCGCGCCGACGAGGTAGGAGATGTTGCCGAGATGGCAGAGGGCCGTGGAAATATGCGCCTCCTGGATGAGGCCGTGGGCGACCTTGCGGTCCTGGAGGGCCTTGACGAAATTCTTGCGGTGGTCGCCCTGGCCGCCCTGCGAGAGCGCTTTGATCAACTTCTTGTCGTTGTCGTAGATGGCGCCGCTGCCGTTTTCACCGATGTGGACGTAGCCGTTTTCGCACTGGACGACGACGCCGACGCGCGCGAGGCCGCGATAGACGTCCATCGCCTTGACCTCCTTGCCCTCGGGGGTGCGTTCGTTGGCTTTCCGATACATCCCGCGCACCTCGAAAATCATCGGGGCCTTCGCGTAGTTGTAGACGGAGATGAGCGTGTTCGGCGTCTCGGCATCGTCCTGATAACCGAATCGTCCGCCGAAGCTCTGCACCGACTGGGGCAGGCCCGACTCGCCGAGCATCCAACGCGCGACGTCCACCTGGTGGATGCCCTGGTTGGAGATGTCGCCGCCGCCGTAATTCCAGAACCAGTGCCAGTCGTAGTGGATCGGGCCGCCGCGCGGGCCGTTTCGGCGGGACGGGGCCATGTCGGCCGGGCCGGTCCAGAGATCGTAGTTTACGCTGTCGGGGACTTTCTGCGGGCCCTTGGACTGGCCGATGCTCTCGCGGGCTTTGTAGCAGAGGCCGCGCGCCCACTGGATTTTTCCGAGCTTGCCGGAGTGGATGTATTGGATCGCCTCCATGATGTCCAAGGAGGAGCGGTTCTGCGTGCCGGCGACGGCGATGTTCTTGGTGTATTTCTTGGTGGCTTCGACGACTTGGCGGCCTTCCCAGATGTTATGCGAGAGGGGTTTCTCGATGTAGATGTCCTTGCCGGCCTGGAGCGCCCAGATGGTCATGAGCGAGTGCCAGTGGTTCGGCGGGGCGCAGACGACGGCGTCGACTTCCTTATCCTCGAGGAGCTTCCGGTAGTCCTGGTAGGGTTTGACGGTGATTTTCTTCGCGGCGCATTCGGCGACGCGCTTGTTGAGCACCGCCTCGTCAGCGTCGCAGAGGGCGACGAGCCGCGTGCCGGGCATGTCGTAGTAGGTTTTGATGTGGCCGGCGCCCTGGGCGTTGATGCCGACGACGGCGATGCGGATGTCGCCGTTGGCGCTGCCGGGAGCGGCGGCGGCGGCCACGCGGTTGCGCGTGAGCAGCGCGGCACCACCGACGGTGAGCGAAGCTTTGAGGAAATCTTTGCGGGTCCAGTTATTCATGGGAGGCGAACTGCGGGGGTGAGGGTGGGAGCTGACGTCCGCCGCAAGACGGGGCGAGCGGGGACTGGTTGCGAAGCTACGGATCGCCCGCGGGCGAGGTCAACTCCCCGGTTCGCACGGCGACGGCGGACGGTGGGAATTGGCGCCGGCGACGTGGGGTGCGGCGGCGGTGCGTCGTTGCGCGGTGGGGTGCGCGGGGCGCGCAGGGAACGTGCGGCGAGCGGCATCGCGCAGTTGGGGTGCCGGCGGCGTGGCACGCGGGCTGAAGCACCGGGGGTTGTGGCGCGCAGGTGTTGGAGTGCGTGCGGGTTCGAGCGCGCGACAGGCCTCCGGGCGGTCGCGCGCGTTTCTTGCGCGTGTTCGCGTGATGCGTGACGCGCGGTGTGCAACGCACACAGCGTCGCACGGAAAACGGCGGGCAGGGACACCCGCCGCTACATGAAGTAGAGCTACACGAATACCCGCCACGCAAACGCCCGCACACGAGCGACCGTGTCGGGCGGAGTTTCCGTTGCGATGCCGTCTGAGATTCTCGGCGCCCCCCGTGATCGGGGGCGCGCCGGGCTCCGGCCGGGCCGGAGCGGTGACTACTTCTTCTTGGCGGCTTTCTTTTCCTTCGCGGTTTTGAGCGGAGC
>JBEANZ010000142.1:0-2554 GCA_041165185.1 Verrucomicrobiota bacterium
CGCTCACCTGGCACGATCTCGCGCGGCGTCCGTTGGTGAAGAAGGGCGAGGTCGTCGAGGTCTCCGCGCAGGAGGGTCGCCTCGTCGTCACCCTGAAAGCCCTCGCCCTGGAAAACGGCGCGCAGGGCGACACCGTCACTGTCCGCAACCCCGAGTCGCAACGAAAGTTCGCCGCCGTCGTCGTCGATGAAAACCGCGTCCAAGTCCGCTTCTAAAACCATCTACGCGTTACCTTTCGACCGTAGGGCCGCCGCTCGCCGGGGTGCCGTCGCGCTTTGCGCGCGAGAATGCCAACTGACGTCCGCCATCGCCCGCGCGTGTGCGGCGCGACGGCGCGGCGACGAGCGCCGGCCCTACAAGAGACCATTCGCGTTTGGGAAATGGCATGAGCTCGCGTTGTCCCTCGCGTTGCTCGCCTCGGGCGCGCGCGCCGAATCGCTCTGGCCCAAGGCCAGCTCTGGCGCCGCGGCGAGCATGTTCGCCGACCGAAAGGCCGCCGCGCGCGGCGACATTCTCACCATCATCGTCGCGGAGTCGGCCGTCGCTTCCAGTTCGCAGAGCACCAAGGCCTCGCGCGAATCGAGCCTCGACGACGCGATTTCGCGTTTTCTCTACACGGGCCTCGGCACCGCGCGGCGCGGCCAGTTGCCCGCGACCTCCGCCAGCGGCAAGTCCAGCTACTCGGGCGGCGGTGACATCAGCAACTCGCAGACGCTTTCCGCGCGCGCCGCCGTGCTCGTCACCGACGTGCTCCCCAACGGCAACCTCGTCGTCGAGGGCGTGCGCGTCGTGCGCTTCTCCGGCGAGACCCAATACGTCGTCCTCCACGGCATCGTGCGCTCCGACGACATCGCGCGCGACAACAGCGTGGTCTCGACGAACGTCGCCGACGCGCGCGTGGAGTTCTACGCCGAGGGCGCGCTCACCGAGGCGCAAAAACGCGGCTGGCTCGCCAAGGTCTACGACAAGCTCCGCCCGATTTGAAAAGGCTGAAGGACTGAAAAACTGAAGGACTGAAACATGAAAGCACGGACGCAATTCACCTCCCCCCGTCGCGCCGGCCGGCGGCTCGTTTTCTGGCTCAGCCTTCAGCTTTCAGCCTTCAGCCTTTCCCTCCCCGCGTCCCGCGTGAAGGACCTCGCGCTGATCGAGGGCGGACGCGACAACCAGCTCGTCGGCTACGGCCTCGTCGTCGGTCTCGCAGGTGACGGCGATAGCAACGCCGCCACCACGCTGCGCTCGCTCGCCAACGCCCTCCAGCGCTACGGCCTCGCGCTCAATCCGCAGGACATCAAGGCCAAGAACACCGCCGCCGTCATGATCACCGCCGAGATCGGCGCGTTTCTCAAACCCGGTTCGCGCATCGACGTGAACGTCGCCTCGATGGGCGACGCAAAATCCCTTCAGGGCGGCGTGCTGCTCCAGACCCCGCTGCTCGGCGGCGACGGCCGAGTCTACGCCGTCGCGCAGGGCCCCGTCGCCATCGGCGGTTTCCTCGGCGGCGCCGGCGGCGCGGGCGGCGCGACCGTGCAAAAAAACCATCCCACCGTCGGCGTGATCAGCAACGGCGCGATCGTCGAGCGCGAGGTGTTGTCGACGTTTGTGCGCGACAACGCGCTGCGGCTCCTCCTCCACAATCCCGATTACGCCTCCGCCGCCAACATGGCCACGGCCATCAACGCCAAGTGGCCGGCGAGCGCCACGCCGGTCGATGCGGCGACGGTGAGCGTGACGCTCCCCGCCGACTATCGCGGGCGCGACGTCGCCTTCATCGCCGACCTCGGGCAGATCGAGTCCGCGACCGACACGCTCGCCCGCATCGTGATCAACGAGCGCACCGGCACCATCGTCGCCACCTCGACCGTGCGGCTCTCGCACGTCGCCATTGCGCACGGCTCGCTCACGATCACCGTCACCAACAACCAAGGCGTGAGCCAGCCCAACGCCCTCAGCAACGGCCAGACGCAGCAGGTGCAAAGCACGCAGACCGCCGTCAACGAGGGCAAGGGCGGCTTCACCATCGTGCCCGAGCAGCCGTCCATCGAGCGCCTCGCCGCCGCGCTCAACGCCCTCGGCGTTTCCACGCGCGACATGATGGCGATTTTCCAGTCCCTGAAACGCTCCGGCTCCCTCCAGGCCGAGCTCGTCATTAACTGAGATGAACGTCGCCGCCGTCACCCCGCCCGCCCCGCTCGCCCCCACCGATCGCGCGCGCGCCGCACACCTGCGCGGTTCCGCGCTGCACGGCGCGCCGGCGGCGGAGCAGCGCGCCGCCGTCGCCGCGCAGTTCGAGGCCATCCTCGTGCGGCAGCTCCTCGGCCCGACGCTCACCAAGGCCGCGGGCACCGGCGACGGCGCCTCCACCGCCGTTTACGGCGACCTGCTCACTGAGACGCTCGCCAACCAACTCACCGCCGGTCGCGGCCTCGGCCTCGGCCGCATGATTGAACAGCAACTCACGCCGCGCGGCATCGTCGTCGCGCTGGACAAGGACGCCGCGGATCCCGCGGCCGCGCTACGATGACGACTATCACCGAGTGGGAATTTATCGCCG
>JBEANZ010000143.1:0-3843 GCA_041165185.1 Verrucomicrobiota bacterium
CGAAGGTGAACATCGAGTTTGTGGGCTTCTCCTCCACGGGCTGCGGCACCATCGGGTAGAACTCGTGCTTCACCTTGAAATCGGGCCCCGCATACCAATACGGCCCGGCGACAATATCGACATGGCCGTCGCGATCGATGTCGGCGGCGTTGATGCCGTCGCAGAGGTATTGGTCGGTGAGGGTGATTTTTTTGAAGGTGACCGAAGATGCGGGCGCGGCGGCGTGTGCGGCCGGCGCGGCGAGGAAAAATTGAAACGCGGAGAGCGCAAAGAGCGCGGAGGGGAGGCGTGTGTTTGTCATTTTGCTTTGGGTGAAACCGAAAGTGCGATCCGGGGCTACACGGCAGACGAAGCCGGTGGGGTGCCGTTTGGCCATGGTTGAAATGCAAATCCGAACAGCCTGCGGACTCGACCAATCCCAACAAGTGGGAGCACGTCGGAGAGGTCTCGGCAGACGGTAATCGATTCATCGTGTCGAGACATGAAATAGAAACGTGACGGATCGGTCGGCACGAATCGCAAATCGTGGCCGACATCCGTGTCGAAACACTGGATCGATTTGGCTCCCGTCTCAGGCGGTAGGATTGCAGCCGACTCATGCCAGAACCAATACTGGTTCAGTCGCTCCTGATCTTCCGCGGTAGTCGCGCAAACATGCGCAGGCGGAAAGACGCGAATCGGAACGTCGAGGAAACTACCGGAGCCAATCTCTGTGATGAATTTTCGATAGCACGGCGGAAAGGTTGCATTGAGTAAACGTTCGCAGCGCTCCAACTCTTCGAGCGGGATCGGTGAAGCGGTTCCTTTCAGGCGTAGCTTGATTCCGGCGATTGTTGGCATGGTTTCGACTTCTAGCGTCAGTCCACACTCTTGCCGCCGGTTTGCTTCGCTTTGGCGGGATCGAAGGAGGGGTTGAGGGTGGGCATCTGGGCGTTGGTCGCTTTGCGGTGAGCAGCGAGCATCGAGAGAAGGTTGGCGAGGCGCGCGGGGTCGGAGGCGGCGAGGTTTTTCGTTTCGGCGGGATCGGTGCGGAGGTTGTAGAGTTCGGGGGCGCGGCCGGTCTTGGCGATCGTGTGCTCGTAATATTCGACGAGTTTCCAATCGCCCGCGCGCACGGCGCCGGCGGGGCCGCCGTCGCCGCTCGCGTGGTAGTGCGGGTAGTGCCAGTAGATCGCGGGGCGTGTGGGGACGGGGGCGCCGCGGAGGTGCGCGGCGAGGCTGATGCCGTCGTGGGGAGGAAGGGCTGAAGGACTGAAAGGCTGAAGGGCTGAAGCGGAGGCGAGTTCGAGGAGCGTGGGGAAAAAATCCACCGTGCTCGTCGGCGCGTCGCTCACGCGGCCGGGGGCGATGACGCCGGGCCAACGGATGAGGAGCGGGACGCGGATGCCGCCTTCGTGGAGCTGGGCTTTGCCGCCGCGGTGGGGCGACTGGCCGGCGTCCTTGAGCAGGCCGCCGTTGTCGCCGTTGAAGATGACGACGGTGTTTTCGCGGAGGCCGAGCGCGTCGAGTTTGGCGAGCACGCGGCCCACGCTGTCGTCAAGTTGCTCCATCATGGCGGCGATGACGGGATTGTTCTCGGGGCGATCAGAACCGGGGCGGGCGCGGTGTTTTTCGACGAGCGCGCGCGGGGCCATCACGGGCGCGTGGATGGAATTGTGCGGGAGATAGAGGAAGAATGGCTTGGCGCGATGGCGCTCAAGAAAATCGAGCGCGCGAGCGGTGGTGGACTCGACGCCGTGCGCGTCCTTTTCCGGATTGGCGGCGGCCTTGGGTTTGTGCGTGATGAACACCTCTTGGAAGCCCTGGCGGTCGGGGCCCTCGGCAATGCTCTCGGGGCCGGTGTAGGCGCGGGCGAGGTGCCATTTGCCGAAGAGCGCGGTGGCGTAGCCGCGGGCGGCGAGTTCCTCGGCGATGGTCGTCGCGGAGAGCGGGAGAAATTTCTGCCATTCGGGCTGCATGAGACGGGCGAACGGAAACGGGTTGCCCGCGATGAAGTCGGTGACGCGCGTGCGGGCCGGATATTGTCCGGTCATGAGTGCGGCGCGGGTGGGCGAGCAGACGGGGCAGGCGGCGTAGGCGGCGGTGAACTTGATGCCGTCGCGCGCGAGCGTGTCGATGTGCGGCGTCTGGTAGAATTTGTTGCCGTAGGCGGCGACGGGCGGCGTGCCGAGATCGTCGGCGAGGATGAAGATGAAGTTCGGAGGGCGTTGCGTGGTCGCGGCCGAGGCGGCGGAGGCGGCTGAGAGGAGGAGAAGGAGAGCGAGGGAGAGGGGGAGAAAGTGGCGCATGGTAATCAAGGAGCCGGGGATTTTTTCTTGGGCTTCTGGGCGCGCGGGGACTGGGCGTCGGCGGGGATGGCGGGGGCGCGGGGATTTTGCGCGAGGAGTTTCTTGAGGGTGGCGCGCTCGGAGGCGAGCGCAGGATCAGCGGCGAGGTTGCGGTAGTTTCCGGGATCGGCGGATTGGTCGTAGAGTTCGGTGGCGACACTGTCGCCCCACTCGGTGTAGCGCCAGCGATTGGTGCGGACGCTGCGGCCGATGATTCCCTCGTGAATCGTCGTCGTGAACGCGGGGTGATTCCACGGCGCGGTGGGATCGGCGAGAAGCGGGGCGAGGCTCCGGCCCTCGAGATGCGCGGGGCGCGGGAGGCCGGCCAGCTCGGCGAGCGTGGGGTAGAGGTCGAGGTTTTCGATGACGGCCGCGGTCGCACGGCCGGCGTGCGGTGAGTGCGGCGCGACGATGGCGAAGGGCACGCGCGCGCAACGCTCGAAATTGGTGAGCTTGGCCCACAGGCCGCCGTGATCGCCGAGGTGGAAGCCGTGGTCGGCGACAAAGACGACGACGGTGCTTTCCCAGAGTTTCTGCTCGTCGAGGGCGGCGAGGAGGACGCCGACCTGCGCGTCGATGAACGACACGCAGGCGTAATACGCGGCGGCGGCTTCCTGCCGGTCGGCGGGCGGCGTGGTGCCGAAGAGATCGGTTTGGAGGGCGAGGGGCGGGATGTCGCGCATCGGCGGCTCGGCCAGCGGCGGGATCGCGGTGCGGGGGAACTGCGCGAAATATTTTTTCGGCGCGGTCCACGGGAGATGCGGCTTGCGGAAACCGGCGGCGAGGAAGAACGGTTTCTGGTCGGGGCTCGCTGCGCGCTCGCGGAGGAGAGCGGCGATGCGGCGGGCGACGATGCCGTCGCCGGTGTCGGCGTCGTCGCAGTCGAGGGCGAGCCACTCGGGGGAATTTTCGCCGCGCTGGCGCGTGGCGGCGCGGCCCTTGAGCGTCGCGATTTCCTGCGGGGAGATCGGGTTGGCCTCGTCGTAGCGGTCCCAGGAGGCGTCGTCGTTTTTGTGGAAAACTTTTCCGGCGGCGCCGGTGAAATAACCGTGGCGGCGGAAATACGCGGGCAGGTAGGTGGCGTCGGGTTGCGTGTCGCGCACGAGTTTCCCCTGCGCGAGCGCACCGGTGGATTCGGGGCGGCGGCCGCTGAGGAACGACTCGCGCGACGGGCTGCAGAGCGGGAACTGGCAGTAGGCGCGATCGAAGCGCACGCCGCGCGCGACGAGCCGATCGATGTGTGGCGTGCGCGCGGCAGGGACGCCGAAGACGCCGAGGTCGGCGTTGAGATCGTCGACGACGATGAAGAGGAGGTTCGGGCGCGGAGCGCCCGAGGGAGACGGGAGTGGGGAGACGGGAGATGGGGCCGAGGCTGCGCGCAGGGAAGGGACGCAAGAGACCGAAAGGACCAGGGCGAGCGAACGAAGGAAGCGTAGGGAGCGGATCATTTTTTATTTTTGGCGGGCTTGCCGGCTTTGCCGGGCTTGGCGGATTTTTCGACGGGCCAGTGTTCGCT
>JBEANZ010000144.1:0-6440 GCA_041165185.1 Verrucomicrobiota bacterium
CGAAGCGGCGATCGAATTGGATCGCCACGCCCGGCACAGCCGGGCTCGCGATGACCATAAAAGAAAAAGGACGAAGCTCCTCAGGAGCTCCGTCCCTCGAAAAACGTTTCGTTGAAACGCAGGTCTTAGTAACGACGATCGCCGCGATCGCGGTCGCGACCGCCGCCGCCACCGTAGCCGCCACGGCCACCGCCGCCGCCGCCACCGAAGCCGCCACGGCCACCGCCGCCGCCGCCGCCGAAGCCGCCACCCGGGCGCTCTTCCTTCGGACGAGCTTCATTGACCGTGAGCTGGCGACCACCGAGGTCGACGCCGTTCATCTTCTCAGCCGCGACCTTGGCCTCATCGGCCGTGCCCATGGTGACGAACGCGAAACCGCGGGGGCGGCCGGTCATCTTGTCCATGGCGACGTAAACGTCGGTCACTGCGCCGAACTGGCCGAAGGAGGAGCGAAGCTCGTCTTCGGTGGTCTTAAACGACAGATTGCCGACGTATAGTTTGGAGTTACTCATGTGATGTCTCGTAGATCCTTCGTCTGCTGCCAGTCCGTTCCCAACTTGGGTTTCGAAATCATCACTTAAGCCAAACGCTCAGCCAACGACTCACCAGTAACTGTCACCTAACGCTTTCACTAACGATCAGGGCGCTACGACGCACGGGCCGCCGGGCAACGCAAGTCTTTTTTCCTCCGCCATTTCCTCAGATCGAATACTTGGCGCGCACGTCTTCCGGCAACGGCGTCGCGCGGCCGGTCGCGAGCGTGACGAGCACGTAATCGCAAAACCCATCGCACACGCGCTTGCCCGTCGGGTGCTTCTCAATCTCGAAATCCACCCGGCAGCCATTCTCCGTGAAGTGATCGATCCAGCAGCGCACCGTCATGCGATCGCCCCAGCCGAGCGGGCGTTTGTAGCGGATGTTGGCGGTCGTCATCCACCAACCCAGCCCGCGCGCGGCGAAGGCCTGCATCGACATGCCGTAGTATTTTTCCATCTGCTCGAACCGCGCCGCCAACACGTAGTCGAGGTAACGCGTCGAGTGGACGTGCTGGTAGAGGTCGATGTCATCCGGCCGCACCGCCAGCTCGGTCTCGAATTTGGAAAACACGTTCATGCGTCGCGCGAGTTGGCCACGGAAATCCCGCCGGGCTCAAAACGAATCCCACCGTCGACGGAGATTTTCTTGCGGGTTCCGCCCCTCCAGGCGGCCCATCACTCAAACAGCCGCTCCGTCAGCCGCCGGTCGCGCTTGGTCGGGCGGCCGGAACCTCTTTCGCGGGCGAGGAGCTGCTGCACCCGCGCCGCCCGCGCCTTCTCAAATTCCTCCGGCGGGGTCGTCTCCACGCAATAGTCCGCCACGAGTTTCGCACCCACGCGCGACGCCGGCACGCCCACCACGCGCAGCGTGCGCGTGACCAGCCCCTGCCGCACCGTGATGATTTCGCCGGCATGGACCTCGCGCGCGGGCTTCACCGCCGCCTCGCGGATGAGCACGCTGCCGGCCCGGCACGCGTCGGTCGCGAGCGCACGCGTCTTGCACACGCGCACCGCCCACAGCCACTTGTCGAGTCGCGCCGCGCTCACTTTTTCTTCGGCTCGCGAAACTCGGCGTCGACCCAGTCCTCGAGCAACGCCTTCTCATGCCGCAACGGATCGCGGTCGTTGATGGAGAGTTTCATCATGAACGCCAGGTCGCGCAGCGTGCGCTTGCCGGATTTGAGGATGTTGCCCTCGGCGTCCTTCAACTGAAACGCCAGCTCGATGCTCGGCGGGTAAATATCCTTCACGATCCGCACGTCGGACCAACCCGCCCCGTGCCACGGCTCGAACTCCCCGGCGAGATTCACGTCGGTGATGGTGATGGTGAGTTTCTGGCCCGCCTCGACATGGCGCCCGGCGCTGCGGACGAGGCAACGCCGCAGCTCCGTCAACGTCGCCTCCCGCCCCGCCTCGGTCCCATGCGCCGGGCTGTCGGCGACATCGGTGAAATGCTTCGGCTCGAAAAACACGACATCGACGCGCAGCCCCTTGCTGTCAAACGCGGCGGCGCGGCCGGTGCCCAACAGCACGCCGATGAGGGCAAGCGCGATCAACAGCGAGGAGCGGCGACAGGTTTTCACGAGTGGGCGGAGAGGGGTTGGGCCGCACCGTAGCACAAAAGTTCCCCAACGCCAGCCGCCCGTCTTTGGAGTGCGGTCGCACTCCCAACGCGTCAGTCGCAAGCCGCAGCCGCGATTGTCACCACCACAAACTTGCTCGCGGGCGTGTGGCTCTTTGCGGCGACGCTGCCGATGGGGACGAGGACGTTCGCCTCCGGGAAATATGTCGCCACGCAGCCGCGCGGGATCCGATACGGCGCCACCATGAAGCCCCGCGCCACCCGCTCCGCGCCGCCGTGGCGGTTCGTGAGATCGACGCGTTGGCCCTGCATTAGGCCGAGCGCGCGCACGTCCTCCTCGTGCATGAACACCACGCGCCGCCCGCCGAACACGCCGCGGTAGCGATCGTCGAGGCCGTAGATCGTGGTGTTGAATTGGTCGTGCGAGCGGATGGTCATCATCACGAACTCGCCGGGCGCCACGACCGGTCGCGGGATCGCGGCGGGGAGAAAATTCGCGCGCCCCGTCGGCGTGCGCCACTCGCGGCGGTCGCGCGGGGCGTTCGGCAGGTAAAACATCCCGGCGCGGATGCGGCGGTTGTAGTCCTCGAAGCCCGGCACCACGCGCGCGATGCGGTCGCGGATGAGATCGTAGTCGGCGGCGAAGGCGGACCAGTCGGGCGGATCAAAGCCCCGCCTTACTCCGAGCGCCGCCTCCGCGATCCCGCACACGATGGCCACCTCGCTGCGCAACTCCGCCGAGGCGGGAGCGAGTTGGCCGCGCGACGCGTTGATGATGCCCATCGAGTCTTCCGTCGTGATGAACTGTTCGCCGCCGGCCTGCGCGTCGCGCTCGCTGCGGCCGAGGCATGGGAGGATCAGCGCGGTGCGGCCGGTGACGAGGTGTGCGCGGTTCAGCTTTGTGGACACGTGCGCCGTCAGCGCGCAGCGGCGCAGCGCGGCCGCCGTGAATTCCGTGTCGGGCGTCGCCGAGAGAAAATTTCCGCCCAGCGCGACGAACACGTTCACGCGCCCCGCGTGCATCGCGCGGATCGTGCCGACGGTGTCGAGGCCAGGCGCGCGCGGCGACTGCATGGCGAACTCCGCGTCGAGCCGGTCGAGCCACGCGGCGGGCATTTTTTCGGAGACGCCCATCGTGCGATCGCCCTGGACATTTGAGTGCCCGCGCACGGGGCAGACGCCCGCGCCGCGCCGGCCGAGATGGCCGCGCAGGAGGAGAAAATTCACGACCTGCTGGATCGTCGCGACGGCGTCGGGTTGTTGCGTGAGGCCCATCGCCCAACAGCAGATCGTCGCGCGCGCGCGCACCGCGATGGCGGCGGCGGCGGCGATTTGTTCGCGCGGCACGGCGCACGCCGCGAGGATTTCCTCCCAAGGTGTCGCGCGCAGATCGGCGACGAGTGCCTCGTAGCCGTGCGTGTGTTCGCGGATGAAATCGTGATCGAAGACGGTGCCCGGCGCGGCGTCCTCGGCGGCGAGCATTTCCTTCATCACGCCCTTGAACAGCGCGAGATCGCCGCCGATGCGCGGTTGGAGCCAGAGGTCGGCGAGCCGCGTGCCCTCGCCGAGGAGCGTGGGCAGCATCTTCAACGGGTGCAGAAAATCCTGCGGGTTTTTGAACCGCTCGTTGCCGACCTCGGGTAGCGGGTTGATCGAGACGATGGTGGCGCCGCGGCGTTTGGCGGACTCGAGCGCGCTGAGCATGCGCGGGTGGTTCGTGCCGGGATTCTGGCCGATCACGAAAATCGCGTCGGCGTGATCGAAGTCCTCGAGTTTCACCGTGCCCTTGCCGATGCCGATGCTCTCGGTGAGCGCGACGCCGCTCGATTCGTGGCACATGTTGGAGCAGTCGGGGAGGTTGTTGGTGCCGAAGCGGCGCGCGAAGAGCTGCCAGAGAAACGCCGCCTCGTTGCTCGTGCGGCCCGAGGTGTAAAACGCCGCCGCGTCGGGCGTCGGCAGCGCGCGCAGCTCCGCCGCGATCAGCGCAAACGCCTCCGCCCACGCGATGGGCGCGTAGTGCGTCGCGCCCGGCCGCAGCACGAGCGGCTCGGCGAGCCGGCCCTGCGCGTTGAGCCAGTGGTCGCTTTGCGCGATGAGCGCGGCGACGGAGTGCGCGGCGAAAAACTCGCGGCCGATTTTTTCCGTGGTGGCCTCGTCGGCGACGGCCTTGGCGCCGTTTTCGCAGAACTCAAACGCGTGCCGCGCGCCGTCGGGCGAGGGCCATGCGCACGACTGGCAGTCAAAGCCGTCGTGCTGGTTGACCGCGAGGAGCAGCTTCGTCCCGCGTGCGACGCCGGCCGCCCCGAAGGCGAAGCGCGTCGCCTGCACGACGCCCGCCACGCCGGCGGCGGCCGCGCTCGGCGCGCCGAGGCGCGGGGCGGCGGCTTCGGGCGGCGGCTGGGCGGAGGGCAACGCGGGGGCGGACACGCGGATGACCTTGCGCAACGCCCGACGCACTTCAATCCCACGGTGCGGTTCACAACTGCAGCCCCCCTTGATACAGCACGCTTGCGACGCAAAACCGGCGGATTCATCGTGACCTGACCCGCATATGAATTCTCCCAGACTCACGCTCGCTGGGTTGCTGGTCGCCGTGGCCGCCGCCGGTTGCGTCCTGAAAGAAACACGTCGGCCTCTGGTGGCAACGATTGCCCCGGCGTTGGCGGCAGACTCGGCAACAATTCGCAGCGCTTCCTCACCGACCGAGAACTTTGAAGTCGACGCCAACGCCGCCGCACACTCCCCGTTGACGCCCAAACGCGAACGCGACCTCAAAGCGCTCATTGAACGGTGGGCGGCGTCGGACCCAGTGATGGCGCTCGCCTGGCTTGGCGGTTTGCGCGAGGACTATCTTGAGCAGAACCTCCGCGTGATTGCCGTCCTGGCGTGGGCGCGGACGGCTCCCCGCGCGGCCTTGGACTACGCTTCCGGCCTCAATTTGCGTGAGTATCAATATACGGGGTTGGACGCGCGCATCATCCGAGCTTGGGCTGGGGAGAGTTGGGAGCCCGCCTGGAACTTGCTGCCATCGGTGCGCGCCGGCCCGCAACGAGATCTCGTAATTCGCGTGGCGCTTTTGATGCGGGCCGATTCGGCCCCGGCCGAGGCGTTGGCGGAAGCCTCGAGAATATGGCCGCGCGCCACCGGCGGTCGGCGCAGACAGGACGTCGTAGGCCTTTTCGCAGGGCTGATTGCGCGGCTCGCGCGCGACGATTCCGCCGCAGCGTGGGCGGCGATTGCCGAGTGGTCCACTGAGCCGGCCTACCCTGCGCTACTCCGTGGAATGATCTCGTCGTCGAGCTATTGGCATCCGGACTTTGCGGGGGAACTGCTCGGGGTGTTTCCCGCTGAGCACGTCCGGCGAGACCATCAGACCCGGTTCGAGTGTGACGGCTTCTTCTATGAAACTATCCGGCACGTGGTGGCGCGTAACCCGCGCGCGGCGGCGGGCTGGGCGGCTAAGCTGCCCGACGGCGCGATGCGACGACTGGCCTATTCCCAAGTCCGCTCATCCGGGGTTCTGTTGGATCCAACGGTCGCCCGTGTCATGCTCGACCAGACGTCCGGCGGGCCGGTCCGCAACCGGGAGTTTGAATCGATCGAGGAATTTGCGCGCCGCGCGGCCAACGGTCCCGCGAGCGACGGACCGAGCTCAACTCATCCCAAAACCCCCGCCGTATCTCCCGAACCGACATCTGAGGTCGAGCGCGAGGCGGAGGCCGCCTTGAAAAGGCCGGCAGGGCCCGCCCGCGACAAAGCGATTGCCGACATTCTCTCGCGGTGGCCGGCGCACGACCGCATGCGTGCGTTCGCATGGGCCGGCCGGCTGGAAGACCGGCCCTTGCGCGAAGCGGCAAACGGCCAACTCCGCGCCGATTGGGCAAGAGCCGAACCGCGGGCGGCTTTTGACTATTCTTGGAACCGCCCAGGCCTACGGTCGGTCAGCGCCGCCGAAGGCGCGATTAGGACGTGGGCTTCGCTCGCCCCGCGAGACGCATTCGACTACGTTCGCAACCTCCCTTCCGCGGACCGGCCTCAAGAAGCGTTCACCCTAATCCTCACGATTTGGGCGCAAACCGATCCAGCCGCCGCACTCCAGGCCGCGCGATCGCTTCCTTCCGGAGCCGACAGCCGCAACAGACGCCCCATTCCGACGATCAACATCATCGAATCTCTCGTTTACCGGCTCGCTGAAAACGACCCCTCGGCCGCGCGCCGTTTTGCGCTCGACCAGTCCGAGGAGAGTGAACGCTTGCGGCTACTTCAAGCGGTAGAGTCGGTGCTCGCCCCCCGCGATCCATGCAATGCCCGAAGTATTTTTC
>JBEANZ010000145.1:0-3589 GCA_041165185.1 Verrucomicrobiota bacterium
CAATCAGGGCCACGTCTGTTGTGCCGGTTCGCGTTTGCTCGTGCATGAGCCGGTGGCGGAGCAGGTGCTCACCAAGCTGAAGAATCGGATCAAGGTCCTGCGCGTGGGCGACCCGCTCGACAAGAATACTGACATCGGTGCGATCAACTCAAAGGAGCAGTTGGCGAAAATCACTTCGTTGGTGGCGAGCGGGGTGAAGGAAGGGGCGGAGATGTTTCAGCCGGCGTGCCGTCTGCCGACGAAAGGTTTCTATTTCCGGCCGACGATTTTCTCGGGTGTGAGCATGAGCCATCGCATTGCGCGCGAGGAGATTTTTGGGCCGGTGCTGAGTATCCTGACGTTTCGCACCGTCGACGAGGCGATCGAGAAAGCGAACAATACGGCCTATGGATTGAGCGCCGGCGTGTGGACCGACAAGGGTTCGCGCATCCTGAAGATGTCGACGGAGCTGAAGGCCGGCGTCGTCTGGGCCAACACCTACAACAAATTCGATCCGACGTCGCCCTTCGGCGGCTACAAAGAAAGCGGCTTCGGCCGCGAGGGCGGGCGGCAGGGCCTGCTGGATTACTGCAAACTGGTCTGAGTTTTTAACCACGGATGGACACGGATAAACACGGATTCAATCTGCCCGAGGGCGAGCTGACGCACGCGATCATCGGCGCGGCGTTTGAGGTGTTGAACGTGCTCGGGCATGGGCTGCATGAGAAGCCGTATGAGAATGCTCTCGTGGTGGAGTTTGGCTTGCGAGGCCTGGCGCTTGAGCAGCAGCGCCGCTTCCCTATTATCTACAAAGGCGTGCAGGTAAGCGAATATGTGCCGGACCTGCTGGTGGCCGCGACCGTGATCGTCGATGCCAAGGTCATTGAGCGAATCACCGATTTGGAGCGCGGCCAGATGATGAATTATCTTCGCATCACGAAACTCCGCGTGGGCCTCATCATCAATTTCCACAAACCCAAACTCGAATGGGAGCGGGTCGTGCTCTGAATCCGTGTTTATCCGTGTCCATCTGTGGTTCCAAACCTCATGTCCCGTCTCCCCATCACCAAAACCCCCAAGCCCTACGTCGGCGGTGCGTTCATCCGCTCGGAGAGCGGGCGCACGTTTCCGCTCAGCGATGCGGCGGGGAATTTCTTCGCCAATCTCCCGCAGTGCACGCGCAAGGATCTGCGCAACGCCGTCGAGGCCGCCGCCAAGGCCGGGCCCGGCTGGGCCAAGCGCACCGCCTACAACCGCGGCCAGATCCTTTACCGGCTCGGCGAGATGCTCGAGGCGCGGCGCGCCGAAATGATCGAGACGCTGGTGCGTTTCGGCTCCACGAAATCCGCCGCTGCGAAGGAGACCGATGTCGCGACCGACCGGCTGATTTATTACGCGGGCTGGGCCGACAAATACGAGCAGGTGCTCGGCAACGTGAACCCGGTGGCCTCGCCGCATTTCAACTTCACCGTCACCGAGCCAATGGGCGTCGTCGGCGTGATCGCGCCCAACGAGGCGCCGTTGCTCGGGCTTGTCTCACTCGTCGCGCCGATCATCACGAGCGGCAACACCGTCGTCGCGCTCGCGTCGGAGAAAACGCCGTATCCCGCGATTCTCCTCGGGGAAATGCTCGCGACCTCCGACCTGCCCGGCGGCGTCGTGAATCTCCTCACTGGTTTCCGGAAGGAGATGGTGCCGACCTTCGCGACGCACACGCACCTGCGCGCGATTAGCGCGGCGGGTGTCTCGGCCGACGAGCGCAAGGCCCTCCGCCTCGGTGCGGCCGAGAGCGTGAAGCGCGTGCGGTTTGCTGACGCGACGAAGAACGCCGAGTGGTTCGCCGACGCGGCGCAAAGCCTCTACGCGATCCGCGATACGCTGGAATTCAAGACCACGTGGCACCCGATCGGGGCGTGAGCGCATGAATTTTTCACCCAGCCGGAAATTTTCCGCGTGGCTCGCGGTGGCGTTGGTGGCGGCGATTGCCGTGGTCGGGCCGGCGGCGGCGCGGGCGGCGACGTTTGAGGCGGAGCGGGCGCGGCAGCTCGTCGAGAGCGCGCCGTTCAAGGCGGCGGTGACGGCGTTCGAGCGCGACTACGAGCGCTTCGTAAGCGACCTGATCGCGATCACGGAGATTCCGGCGCCGCCGTTTGGCGAAAAAGCGCGGGGCGAGGCGATGGCGAAGTGGTTTCGCGAGGTCGGCCTCGAGGGCGTCGAGACGGATGCGGAGGGCAACGTGCTCGGCCTGTGGCGCGGGCGGTCGGGGGGCGCGGTGCCGTTGCTGGCGGTCGCGGCGCATCTCGACACGGTGTTTCCCGAGGGCACGGATGTGCGCGTGAAGCGCTCCGGCACGCGGCTCGTCGCGCCGGGCGTCGGTGACGATTCGCGCGGGCTCGCGTTCTTGTTGGCGTTCATCCGGGCGTTGCGGGCGGCGAAGGTGGAGACGGGCGCGGACATTTTGTTTGTCGCGAACGTCGGCGAGGAAGGCCCGGGCGACCTGCGCGGGGTGCGTTATCTTTTCACGAAGGGTCCGTGGAAGGATCGCATCAAGCGGTTCATCACGGTGGACGGTGGCAACCTGGACCTCGTGACGAACTCGGGGCTCGGGAGCCTGCGCTACCGCGTCACGTTCAAGGGGCCGGGCGGGCACAGCTGGGGCGCGTTTGGCAACGTGAGTCCGGCGTTTGCGATGGGCGATGCGATCGCGCGGCTCGGGCGCGTGGCGGTGCCGAAATCGCCGAAGGTTTCCTACAATGTCGGCGTGGTCTCGGGCGGCACCTCGGTGAACTCGATCCCGTTTGAGACGGCGATGGAGATCGACATGCGGGCGGTGGACCCGGCGGCGTTGCGGGACATTGATGCGAAGTTCAAGCGCATCGTCGCGGAGGCGGTGGACGCGGAGAACGCGACGCGCTCCACGGCAAACGGGAAAATTTCCGCCGACATCGCGCTCATCGGCGACCGGCCGTCGGGCACGACGCGGCCCGACACGCCGGAGCTACGGCAGGTCGCGGCGACGATGGGGGCGTTTGACAAAGTGCCGGTCTGGGAGACCAGCAGCACCGACGCGAACCTCCCGATCAGTCTCGGCATTCCGGCGTTTGCCATCGGGCGCAGCGCGGGTGGCAAGGGCGGGCGCGGTCACTCGCTCGACGAGTGGGTCGATGTCGAGAAGACGCAGGGCGTGAAAGATTTCGCGCTCGCGGCGGCGCTCATCCTGAGCATCGCGGACTTGCCGTAGGCGTCGCCGAGGAGTCGGGCGGCGCGGTGGCGAGCGGGTGGGGCGGTGGCCGTGGCGGCCGACGTGCGCGAGGCGACGGGGACCGCTCGCACACGCTCGCAGCTACGAGAATCGGACAACGCGCGGTGAAATCGCTCGCCAACTTCAGCCGCGGCGCTCGCGTCTCATTTTCGCGAACTCGGCGCGGAGAAACTGTTTGGTCTCCCACGGGATCGCGTTCCAATGGCAGCCGGCGAGCGCGCCTTCGAGCGCGTAGGCGAGCAACACCGAGACGGGTTGCCCGTTGGCGCGCACGCGGCGGCATACTTCGATGGGGCCGAGGCGCTGCACCTCGTCGTGCGAGCGGATGCCGGCGGCGGCGAGCCACGC
>JBEANZ010000146.1:0-4932 GCA_041165185.1 Verrucomicrobiota bacterium
AGCAGCCCAACGGGCGTCACCTCACCACCACCGACCACCAGACCCACTTCGGTGAAGACCACGCCCGTCGCGCGATCCTCGCCGTCACCGCCAAACGCTTCCCTTCGTGAATATGCGGTGCTGCGTAAGCCCCCGCCCGTCGTGTTGCTTGACGCATTTCGGGGCGGCTGAATGCTGCCTTGTTTTCCGCGGCGGAGGAGGCGAGTTGCCGGGCACGGCGGCCTCCCTTTTTGACCGGAAGTCACCGGGCGAAGCCTACCCAAAATCCTCGTTCCCACCCGCCCATCCCCAACTCCCCAACCCATGTCGCAACCCACCGCCTTCATCACCGGCATCACCGGCCAGGACGGCTCGTATCTCGCCGAGCTGCTGCTCGCGCGCGACTACGTTGTCCACGGGCTCGTCCATCGGCCCGACATGCTGCCGGGCAGCCACATCGGCCCGCTCGTGGCCGATCCGGCGATTTTCCAGAAACGTCTTTTTCTCCACAACGGCGCGTTCGAGGACGCCACGCACCTCCGCCGCGTGATCAGCCGCGCGAAGCCCACCGAGTTTTACCACCTCGCCGGCCAGTCGAGCCCGCGCCTCAGCCTCGAGTTGCCGGAGACCACCGTCGACAGCGTGGGCATGGGCACGCTGCGGCTCCTCGAAATCATCCGCGATCTCCCGGAGCCGCCACGCTTCCTCTATGCGTCGAGCTCGGAGGTCTTCGGCTCGCCGCCGCACTCGCCGCAGGACGAGGGCACGCCGCTCAACCCCACCACGCCCTACGGCGCAGCCAAGGCGCTGTCGCAGCAGATGGCCCGCATTTATCGCGACGCGTTCAAGCTCCGCACCTGCTCCGCGATTCTCTACAACCACGAGTCGCCGCGCCGCAGCGGACAATTCGTCACGATGAAAATCGCCCGCGCCGCCGCGCGCATCAAACGCGGCCTCCAGTCCGAGCTGCACCTCGGCAACCTCGCCGGCCGCCGCGACTGGGGTTGGGCGCCCGACTACGTGCACGGCATGTGGCAGATGCTCCAAATCGATCCCGTGGACGACTTCATCCTCGCGACCGGCGAGCTGCACAGCGTGGAGGAATTCGTCATCGAGGCGTTCGCCGCGTTTGATCTGAACTGGCGCGACCACGTGAAATTCGACGCCGGCCTCCTCACCGCCGTCGAGCCCAACTCCCCCTGCGGCAATCCCGCCAAGGCGCGCCGCCAACTCGGTTGGCACAACACCGTCCCCTTCGCCGCAATGGCCGCCCGCCTCGCCCGCGCGGAGTTCGACAAGCTCGGCTGAACCGGACTCATGCGGTTGAGAGCAACACCATTCATGAGCAGGAGGGGTCTTTCGTAGGGCCGGCGCTCGCCGCCGAGCCGTCGCGTGGCGCACGTGATAATCGTGACGGCACGCCGGCAAGCGGCGGCCCTACGGTCCCAACGGATTTCGTAAATGGACAAGAGTTCGCTCCCCGGAGCCGAATCGCGGTCCTAACCACCGAAGACCCGTTGCCCGTTTGGTTTTGCGCTCAGCTCTAAACTCTCGGCTCCCAGCTCTCGACTACACCGTCTCACCTGAGCGCCCACGTCCCCCCATGAACCAAACGGCCCCGACTCACGAACGCGTCCTCCGCCCCCGCCGCGGAATCATCGCGCTCGATCTGGCGCGGCTGTGGCATTACCGCGACCTGCTCTGGGTGCTCGTGCGCCGCGATTTCGTGGCGCGGTTTCAGCAAACCGTGCTCGGCCCGCTGTGGTTCGTCCTCATGCCGCTCATGCAGGCGCTCGCGTTCACGCTGATCTTCGGGAAGGGCCTCCGCACCTCGACGGACGGGCTGCCGCCGTTCCTGTTTTACCAATGCGGGATGCTCGGCTGGAGCTACTTCGCCAACGTCCTCGGCACCTCCGGTAATTCGTTTCAGGCCAACAGCGCCGTCTTCACCAAGGTGTATTTCCCGCGCCTCATCGTGCCGCTCTCCGTCGTGATCGGGAGCCTCGCGCCGTTCGTGCTGCAAGTGCTGGTGTTCCTCGCGTTCTACGTGCCGGCGGCGCTCGGGGCCACCGCGTGGCACGCGAACTATCTCGCGCTCGCGCTGCTGCCGCTCGCGGTCGCGCAGGCGGCGGTGTTCGCCCTCGGCGTCTCGCTGCTCACCTCGGGTCTCTCGGCGAAATACCGCGACCTCCAACACGGCCTGCCGTTCCTCCTGCAACTCTGGATGTTCGCGACGCCCGTGATTTACCCGCTCTCCAACCTCGGCCCCACCGCCCGCGCCGTCGCCGCGCTCAATCCCCTCACGCCGATTGCGGAGGGTTTTCGCGTGGCGTTTTTCGGCGTGGGCACGGTGAACGCGCGCCTCTGCGCCGTCTCGCTCGCGGGCACGCTCCTCGTGTTCGTCGCCGGCCTGATCGCGTTCCAACGCGCGGAGCGGACCTTCGCCGACACGGTTTGATCCGCCCAAAATGAGCACGCCGATCATCGAGGTCCGCCACGTCGCCAAACGCTACCAGCTCGGCGGCATCGGGCTCACGAGCCTGCGTTCGGAGTTCGAACGCTGGTGGGGCGCCGCGCGCGGTCGCGCGCCGGTCGCCGACGCCGGGGAATTCTGGGCGTTGCGCGACGTGTCGTTCGACGTGCAGCGCGGCGAGGTCGTCGGCATCATCGGCCGCAACGGGGCCGGCAAAAGCACGCTCCTGAAAATCCTCAGCGAGATCACCGAGCCCACCTCCGGCGAGATTCGGCTGCGCGGCCAGGTCGCGAGCTTGCTCGAGGTCGGCACGGGGTTTCACCCCGAGCTGAGCGGACGCGAAAACATCTACCTCAACGGCGCCACGCTCGGGATGCGCCGCGCCGAAATCACCCGCAAATTCGACGAGATCGTGGCGTTTGCCGAGGTCGAGAAGTTCTTGGACACGCCCGTGAAACGCTACTCGAGCGGGATGTATGTGCGTCTGGCCTTCGCGGTCGCCGCGCACCTCGAACCGGAAATCCTGATCATCGACGAGGTGCTCGCGGTGGGCGACCACGCGTTCCAACAAAAGTGCCTCGGCAAGATGCAGGACGTCGCGCGCACCGAGGGCCGCACCGTCCTCTTCGTCAGCCACAACATGGCCGCCGTCTCGCGCCTCTGCCACCGCGCGGTGCATCTCGCGGGCGGCGGCGTCGCGGCCGTCGGTCCGGCGGCGGAAGTCGTCTCGGCCTACTTGGCGAAGGCGACCGAGGCGCGCGGTGCGTGGACGCGCCCCGCCGATGCGATTCGGCGCGGCAAGGTGACCTTTTCCGCCGCGCGCGTCCGCGACGCCGCCGGCGTCGCGATCGGCGTAGTGCCGCATTCGGACGGCTTTGCGGTGGAACTCGAATGTCAGGAACACGCGACCACCGCCCCGTGGCTGTTGCGCGTCTCGATTTACGATGCGCATGGCCACGAGTTGCTCGCCGCCGAAGACACCGCGGCCGCCGCTGCGCGCGGCGTCCAGCCCGGTCGCACAGTGCGCGCGCGCTGCGTGTTTCCGCCGGGGCTGTTGAAGCCCGGCACCTACACCGTGGGCGTCTCCGCCTGCGAACTCGCCGGCGACCGGCCCGTCGCGCTCTACGAGGAACACGAGCCGCTGCTCGCGTTTGAAATCTCGCCGCAAGGCTACGAGGCCCGCGTAGGCCGCGGCGTCATGGGCGTTCAGCCGGAATGGACCTTTCCCGCGTGACGGCGAAGCCCACCACGATCGGAATCGTCGGTTGCGGCGCGGTCGCCGAGCTCTACCACGCACCCGCGCTGCGCGCGCTCGCCGCGACCGGCCGCGTCACCGTCGCCGCCCTCGTCGATCCTGACGCGCGGCGGCGTGCGGCGCTCGCTAAAATTTTCCCCGGGGCCGCGCAATTCGACGGACACGAGGCAGTGCCCACCGCCTCCGCCGACCTCGTGCTCGTGGCCTCGCCGGCGCGGTTTCACGCCGAGCAAACCATTGCGCTGGTCGCACGCGGGTTCGACGTGCTGTGTGAGAAACCCCTCGCCGCCCGCGTCGCGGAAGCCGAGGGCATGGTCGCGGCGGCGCACGCGAGCGGACGCATGCTCGCGGTGGGACTTGTGCGGCGGCACTTCCCCGCGTTGCGCGAAATCGGCGGCTTCATCGCGGCGGGCACGTTTGGCGCGCTGCGCGGTTTCGCGGTTGAGGAGGGCGGGCCGTTCAACTGGCCCGCCGCCACCCCGTCGTTTTTCGATCCGAAACAGGCGGGCGGCGGCGTGTTGCTCGACGCGGGCGTCCATGTGCTCGACGTGCTCGCGTGGTGGTGCGGCGACCCGACGGACGTGCGCTACGCCGACGATGCCGCGGGCGGCCTCGAAGCAAACTGCCGACTCGCGCTTGGCTACGGCGGGGTGCGCGGCACGGTGCGACTGTCGCGCGATTGGAAAACAGGCAACCGTTGGACGCTTGAGTTCGAGCGCGCGACCGTCGTGTGGCGCGCTGGCGAGGCCAACCGCCTCGAAGTCCGTGCTGCCGGCTCGCCGCAGTGGCTCGTCGCCCAACTCGAAACCGATCTCGCCGGCGCGCGCGTGCCAGCGGACACGCTCTCGCAGGCGTTCACGCGGCAGTTGCTGGACGCCGTCGACAGCGCCGCACGGAAAACCGCCCCGGCCGTCTCCGGCGCGGAGGCGTTGCGCAGCCTCCGCCTGATCGAGCGTTGCTACCGCGAGCGCGCACCGCTCACGCCGGAGGACGCGCGATGAACGTCGCGATCCTCGGCGCCAACGGATTTGTCGGCGGCCGGCTCTTCGAGCTTTGGCAGACGCGCGGCCCACACCGTCCGCGCGCCGTGGTGCGCGGCGCGTCGAGTCTCGCCCGCATCGCGCGCTACGCTGCGGACTGGCGGCTGGCCAACGCCTGCGACGAGGCGGCACTGGCGCAGGCGTTCGCGGGCTGCGACGCGGTCGTCCACTGCGTCACGGGCGAC
>JBEANZ010000147.1:0-7068 GCA_041165185.1 Verrucomicrobiota bacterium
CAGTATCAGAGTTTCGGGGCGTGGCGCGCGCTCCGCGACGGGGCGACGCCTTACGTCGTTTTCTGCCACGGAATGCTCGATCCGTGGTTCAAGCGGACCTATCCGCGGAAGCACCTGAAAAAATGGCTCTACTGGCCGTGGGCCGACTACCGCGTGTTGCGCGACGCGGCGGCGGTGTGCTTCACGGCCGAGGACGAGCGGCGGCTCGCGCGGGAAAGTTTCTGGCTCTACCGGGCGCGCGAGCGCGTCGTCACGCTCGGCATCCCCGCGCCGAGCGGCGACGCGGCGGGGCAACGCGCGGCGTTTCTCACGGCGCACCCGGCGCTGCGCGGGCGGGAATTCGTCTTGTTCCTCGGTCGCATCCACCCGAAGAAGGGCGTGGATTTCCTGCTGCGCGGCTACGCCGAAACCCTCGCGCGCGATCCGAGCGCGCCGGCGCTCGTGCTCGCCGGGCCGGTCGGCGACGAGGCGCATCGGCAACAACTCGTCGCCGAAATCGCGCGCCTCGGGCTCGCGGACCGCGTGGCGTGGGTGCCGATGCTGACGGGCGATGCGAAGTGGGGTGCGCTGCACGCCTGCGCGGCGTTCGCGCTGATCTCGCATCAGGAAAATTTCGGTGTCGCGGTGGTCGAGGCGTTGGCGTGCGGAAAGCCCGTGCTGCTGAGCGACCAAATCAACATCTGGCGCGAAATCGTCGCGGACGGAGCGGGATTAGCGGCGAGCGCAAGCGCGGCGGGCGCGACCGAGGTGTTGGGGCAATGGCGCGCACTCGGCGAGGCGGGCCGCGCGGCGATGGGCGCGGCGGCGCGCGAATGTTTTGCGCAGCGCTTCGAGATTGAGCGGGCCGCGCGCGTGATTGGCGACGCGCTAGCGGAGGCGAGCCAGACCCGATGAACAGGACGGCGACGAATCCCACTGGTGCGAGCCGCGACGCGGGACGCGTGGCGCGATGGTGGACGTGGGGAGTCGGCGCCGCGGCGCTTTATTGGTCGGCCGCGATGTTTCTGCGGCCGGCGCGGCTGCTGATGGAGAATGGGCATGGTTATCAGCTCGCCGGGGCGGGCGAGATTTTGGCGGGGCGGCATCCGTTCATCGATTTTCAGGATGTCTACGGGCCCTTGGCGCACTACGCCTCCGCGGCCGGCCTGTGGGTGTGCGGCGAACGGGTGGCGGGCGAACTGCTGGTGTGCTCGCTCGGGTTCGCGGTGGGTCATGTGATTTTTTTCCGGTTGCTTTTGGCGCTGGGCGCCGGGCGGGTAATCGCGTTGGGTGCGACGCTGCTGACGCTGTTGGTGCAGTCGGCGCCCTATCGCTATTACATGCTGCTCTGCCCGATGATTTTCCTCGGGACGGCGTGGCGCTACGTGGCGGCGCCGGTCACCGCGCGCATGGGCGGGATGGCGTTGGCGGTGGCCGTCGGAGGATTGTTTCGGCCCGACTTCGGCGTCCTCGGATTTCTGGCAGGGGCGATCGCGGTTTGGTGCGTGCCGCAGAATGCGGCGAGACGGGCGAGGCTCGTGGCGTTGTTTGCCGCCTTCATCGTGGCGGCGGCGTTGCCGTGGCTCGTCTGGCTGGCGCTGCGCGGCCATCTGGGAGACTACCTGATAAACTCTTCGGGGGCGGCGGCGGCCATGAATTCGGCGGAGGGTATGGGCCGGCCAGCGGTCGGCCTGAGTTTTTCCAACGGCTGGTGGACGGAGCAAAACGCCAAGGCCGTCCTGCTGCGTTTGCCGTTGGCGACGCTCGTGCTGGCGTTGGTGGGCGTGTGGCGCTGGCGCGCGGCAATCCCGGAAAGCGCGCGACCCTGGCTGTGGTGCGCGGTCGCCTACGCCGTCTTCTCCCAGGCGCAGGCGGAGCAAATCGGCGACTGGCTCCATGCGCGTGATCCGCTGCCGGTGCGGATTTTGTTGCTGGCATGGATCTGCGTCTTGGCGGCGCGGGCCATGCCCTCAAGCGGCGGCGCAAACGTTTCGCGGCGGCTGACGTGGGGCGCCGCCGGGGTTGCCGCCGCGCTGCTCGCGCTCGCGGGCGCGCACCACCAACCGCTCCGGCAACTCAAACCCGCCGGGCTCGCGGCAAAGGTGCGCGACTACTGGGAACGCCGGCCGGAGTTTCTCGCGCGCATCCCACCATGGGAGAGTTTTCGGCCGGCGTTCTACGGCTATCTTCGCGCGCACAGCGCGCCCGACGAGTCCGTGCTGGCGGTTACGGAAGCTCCGCAAATGAATTTTTTCGCGGAGCGACGCTTGGTCGGCGGCCAACTGGCATTGTTGCCCGGCTACTTCGCGTCACCGCGTGATCAGACCGCGTTGGTGGCGGCGTTGCGCGATCCGCGCACGGCGCTCGTCGTGGTCGTCCAAGAGGCGCAGCCAAACTATCCGGACCTGCGCCTGGCGAACTTTGCGCCGATCGTGTGGGCGTGCCTGACCGGCGATTTCCAGGAAGTGGCGCGATTCAACGCCATCCGCGTCTTGGCACCGCGGGCTCGCATCCGGCCGGGGACCGAGGAACATTGGACACCGCGACGGAACCGCGCCTCGCCGGTTGATTCGAAATGAAAATCACGATCCTCCAGGGGCCGTTTCTCCCGGTGCCGCCGTTGCGCGGCGGGGCGGTGGAAAAAATGTGGTTCAGCCTTGGGCAGGAATTCGCGGCGCACGGGCACGAGGTCACGCAGGTGTCGCGGGCGTTTCCGGGCCTACCGGCGGCGGAGGAAATCCGGGGCGTGCATCACCGGCGCGTGCGCGGCTTCGACAGCCGCCGCCAGCTCGCGCTCACAATCTGGCTGGATTTTTTTTATGCACGCTGGGCGCTCGCCGCCGCGCCGACCGCGGACGTGACGGTGACGAACTCGTTCTGGGCACCGGTGTTCGCGGCGCGTCGTCACGGAAAAATCTACGTCGATGTGCAGCGGATGCCGAAGGGCCAGATGCGGCTCTACGGGCGCGCCGCGCGTCTCCGCGCGAACTCGTCTGCCGTCGAGGCCGCGATTCTCGCCGAGCGGCCCAGCGCAGCACCGCGCGTCCGCGTGATTCCGAATCCGCTCTCGTTTGCTCCGACCCACGACGTGCGCTGGGCGGAGAAGGAGAAAACGGTGCTTTACGCGGGGCGGCTCCATCCGGAAAAGGGCCTTGAGCTGCTGCTCGAAGCATGGGCGCTGCGCCGGGCGGCGGGCGCGTTGTCCGGGTGGAAACTGAAACTCGTCGGCCCGGTGAAAATCGAGCAGGGCGGCGCGGGCGAGGCGTGGGCAGACGGGTTGCGGCGAAAATTTCCCGCGCCGGACGTCGAGTGGTGCGCGCCGATTTTCGCCGCGGACGAACTTAACCGCGTTTACGAGCGAGCGAGCGTGTTTGTCTATCCGTCGCTCGCCGCACGCGGGGAGACGTTTGGCGTCGCGCCGCTCGAAGCGATGGCGTGGGGCGCGGTGCCGGTCGTCTCCGGGCTCGCGTGCTTTCGGGACTTCATCCGCGACGGCGACAACGGCTTCGCCTTCGATCACGGCGGCGCGGAGCCGGCCGCCGCGCTGGCGGCGGCGCTCGCGCGCGCGGGCGAGCCGGCCGCGCGCCCTGTGGCGGAGCGCGCGGTGCGCGTGCGCGCGACGCATTCGGGCGCGGCGATCGCGCAAGAGTTTCTCGACGACTTTACCCGACTCCTATGAACCGCAAACCACTCACCCGCCGCCAGGCGCCCGGCCACTCCTCGCCGTGGAGTGTCGCCGTGCGCATCCGCGTGATGCTCTGGGAACTCGCCTGGGTTGTCCTCTGCCGCTGGACGCCGAAGCCGCTCAACCCATGGCGGCTCGTCATCTTTCGGCTCTTTGGTGGGACCGCGGTGGGCACGCCTTTTGTCCACCAACGCGCGCGCATCGACATGCCCTGGCACGTCGAGCTCCACGACGCCGCGTGCGTCGGCGACGGCGGCCACCTTTACGCGCTCGACCGTATCGTGCTTGAACGCGGGGCGCTGGTCGCACAGGAGGCCTATTTGTGCGCGGGCACGCACGATGTCGCCGACCCGGAGTGGCCGCTGATGACGGCGCCGATCACAGTGGGCGAGCGGGCGTTTGTCGGGGCGCGGGCGTTTGTGCTGCCGGGCGTGACCATCGGCGCGCGCGCGATTGTGGGCGCGATGAGTGTCGTCACGCGCGATGTCGGGCCGGGCATCACGGTCGCGGGCAATCCCGCGCGCCCGGTCGGCCGCGCCTAGCTTTCAGGCCGCGGGATTCCGCTGGTAAAGCACGTCATGCAAGCCGCCGCCGCGCGGGTGCTGCGTGAGCGCCACTGTAGAGATTGGGCGAAAATTCTCCGCGCGCAGAAACGCGTCCAACTCCGGAAAGCGACAACCGCCCGCGTAGACCTCGATGTCCGCCGCCTCCGTCTTGATGAACGCAAACTTCGCCAACAGCGCCCGCGCACCACGCAGCGCCAGAAGCTCCGCGCCCTGGATGTCGAGCACGAGCGCCGCGCCAGTGCGCACCTCGAGCCCGTGGGCCACGAGCAATGTCGGCAACGTGACGGAGCGCAGCGTCACGATTTCCCGCTCGTGATCGCGCGGAAACATCTCGGCGTGCAGCCGCCGCTCAAACATCGACGAGGCCGAGCCCGTGCCGCCCATCCGGCGAAACGAGAGTTCATCGCCGTCGCGGTCCGTAACGAGACCGGCGAGGGCGCGCTGGCGTGGGAAGCCCGCGAGATTGAGAGCGAGCGCCTCGCGAGTCGCCGGATCCGCCTCGATCCAAATCACGGGCAGATCGTAGGCGTCGTAGACGAAACGCTCCGTGCCAATGTTGGCGCCGAGATGGACGACCTGGGAAACGCGCGCGAGAAACCGGTCCGGGCTGCGCTTCAGGAAAAATTTCGTCCGCAACGCCAGCCGACGCACGGCCGGGTGCGCGGTGAGCCGACACCGAAACCAGTTCGGATAATCGTCCGGGTAGATCGGCACGGCGCGCATCGTGCGTTGGCGGTGTCGGCCCGACGAAGCGGTGTCAACGCTCGCGACCCACAGCCATGAAACTCGGCCTCCTCACCAGCGAACTCTTCGCGCCCGGTCTCACCGGGATCGGCGGCTTCGGCTGGGCGACGCGTCAGGTCGCGCGCCTCTTCAGCGGCGAGCCCGCGCTCGGCGTCGAGTGCGTGATCGTGATGGCGCGGCCGGTGCCGGCGGAGGCGACGCCGCCCGCGACACTGCACGGCTGCCGCGTGCTGTGGCGCGCCAACTCCCACACGGCACACCTCCGCCAACTGCGCGCGGAGAAATTCGATCTGCTCCTCGCGGTCGATAACCACGCGATCTTCCGGCTCTTCTCCTGGGCGCTGCCGCGGACGCCGGTGTTGTTCTGGATCCGCGATCCGTGGCCACCGGCGGACAAGGCCGCGATGGCCACGCTGCGCCTCCCCGGCGATCCGACGCCGCCGCAGGGATTGTGGGCGCGCGATCTGCGCTCGTTTCGCTGGGACTGGCGGGCCTCGCGCGCGATGGGGCGGCGGATGCTGTTTGGGACACCGACGCGGATCGCGCGGGAAAAATTCGCGGCGACCTACGGCTTTTCACCGCCGCGCGTGGCGGACTTGCCGAATCCCGTGGTGGCCGGGCCGGGCAGCTCACCAACGAAAACCGCGCGTCCGACCGTCGTCATCCTCGGTCGGCTCGATCCGGTGAAGCGTCCGTGGATCGCGGTCGAGGTCGCGCGGCGGATGCCGGCGGTGGAGTTTTTGTTTCTCGGGCAGAACCATTTTCGAGGGCCGGGCGCGTGGGCACCGGACAACCTGCCGCCCAACGTGCGCCTGCTCGGTCACACCGACGGCGAGGCGAAGACGAGCACGCTCGCGGGCGCGTGGGCGCTCCTCAACACCTCGATCCACGAGGGGCTGCCGGTGACGTTTCAGGAGGCGCTCGCCGTGGAGACGCCGATCGTGAGCTGCCTCGATCCGGAGGAGGTGACGACGCGGTTTGGGATTTTCACCGGCGAGGCGCTCGGGGACGGAATGGAGCTGGTGCCGAAATTCACGGCGGCGCTGACGCGGCTGATCGCCGATGCGCCGCTGCGCGCGCGACTCGGCGCGGCGGGCCGGGCGTGGGTCGAGGCGACGCATAGTCGGGAAACGTTTCTCGCGGCGTTTCGGCAGCTCGCGCGCGAGGCGGGCGTCACGCCATGAGCGCGCCGTCGCCCGAAGTTTCGGTGATCGTGCCGACGTTCAACCGGGTCGCGTTGTTGCCCGAGTCGATTGCCAGCGTGTGCGCGCAATCCGGGATCGAGTGGGAGCTGATCGTGGTCGACGACGCGTCGACCGACGCAACGCCCGGATTTCTCGCGACGCTGACCGAGGCGCGCTGCCGGACGTTGCGCAACGCGACGCGGGGCGACCGCTCAGGCGCGTGCAACCTCGGGCTGCGCCACGCGCGCGGCGAATTCGTGATGTTTCACGACGACGACGACTTGCTGCGACCCGGCGCGCTCGCGCGATTGGTCGCGGCGCTGCGGCGTCATCCGCAGGCGGTCGCGGCGGTGGGCGGCCGGTGGGATTGGTTTTGCGACGGGCGCGGGGGCGGACGCCGGGATTCGCATCCGTTCGTGCCGCGGGTGCGCGACGTCTACGACGATCTGTTGTTCGGCTGGTCGGCGGGATCGGGGCAGAATATTTATCGGACGGAACGGGTGCGCCAGATCGGCGGTTTCGACGCAACACATCATCTGGTCGAGGATCGGGATTTCTGGCTCCGCATCGCGCCAACGGGGCCGGTGGTGATCCGACCGGAAATCGTGATGACGTGTCGCGTGCATCCCGGGCAGTGGAAGCCCGCCGACATCCAGCGGCGGCGCGAACGCGTGTTCCGCGCGGCGATTCGGCGCCTGCCGCGCGGGCAACGTCGGCGGGCGCTCCGCATCAGGAAATGTTCGCGGGCGATTCTGGCCGCCGAGACGGCGTTGGCGGACGGTCGGTTTTCCTACGCGGTCGGGGAAGTATTTCGCGCGACGCTCGTGTGGCCCGGGGTTTGGTGGTCGCCGTTGCTCGGGCCATGGGTCGCGCGGCGGCTGGCGCGGCGGGTGTGGCATCGGCTGCGCGG
>JBEANZ010000148.1:0-4797 GCA_041165185.1 Verrucomicrobiota bacterium
GGTATCGGATTTTCGTGGTCGTCCCATCCATCCGCGCTATCTTCTTTAGGCTAAACTTGAAAGCTAATTAGAAGTAGAACAGATTGCCGTCGGCGGTCAGGCCGGCTGGGTTCGCGGACGCGCCGCCGTAACTGGCCGCGTAGTGGTTGCCGGTGCCGCCGTTGTTGCTGCGGGCGTTCGCAAAGATGTTGTTTTGGAACGCGCGGGCACCGGTCGGTGCGCTGCTTTGAAAGGCGAAGGTGTTGGCCACGCCCGCGGTTTGTGTGCCGCCGACATAGACTGAGTTGTGATAGAAGTCGCGTCCGGCGGTAGGATTGGGGTCAAAGATGCCGCGCACGATCGCAGCGCCCGTGGTGCTCGTGCCGTCCGCCTTGATGCCGAGGCGCACCATGTTGTTCTGCGCGGTGAAGGTGCCGGCCCCGAACTGGATGCCATTCAGCGCCGATGAGGCGCTCGTGGAGGAGGCGGCCAGGCTGTGAATCAGATTCCGCGCAACGGAGTTCGAGCCGCTGGTCGGACCCGCCACGTAGATCCCCATCACCACGACGTCGGCCGAGCCCGCCGAGTTGGCGAGGGAATGAACGGTGTTGCGCGCCACCGTCTGGCCGGCTGTCGCGGAGGTTTGGAGGAGCCCGAGGACGGACGATTGGGTTCCCGTGCCCGCGGTGGCGCTCGTCGTGGAGAGGTTGCGCACGGTGTTGTCGGTGATGGTGTTCGGCCCGTCGGAGGCAACGAGGCCGCGAACCTGACCGCCCGTGGCGGTCCCGACGTAGTTGTTGGTCAAATTGGCGGTGGTATTGCCCGTGATGTTCGCGCCGCCGCTGCTGGAGCTGTGGATCCCCGTGACTTGCTGGCCGGGGCCAGAGGTGGAGGCGGTGGCGGCGTGGAGGCTGTTCGCGGTGGTGGCGCTGCCGACGAGGTTGTTGCTGATGAGGTTCGCCCCGGTCGTGACCAGAATGCCCGTCAGTGAGGCGGTGACGCCGGTGGTTGTGCCGTTCACGGTGAGTGAGCCGATGGTGTTGTTCGCGATGGTCCGCACGCCGGCGCCCTCCGCGGCGATGCCGAAGGCGGTGCCGCCATTGCCGAAAGTCGTCACGGAAATCGAACCCGTGCCGGTGCCGCTGCCGATGAGGTTGCCGGTCACCGCGCCGATATTTACGGAGCCGGTTTCTACATAGATGCCGCCCCATATCCCCGCCTGACCGCCCAGGCCGCTGGCGCTCTGGGACGTCGTCCAGATCATATTGGCGATGGTGTTTCCCTGCGGCTGCTCGGCGTGCCGGTGCCGACTTTCATCCGAATGCCTTGAAAGTTATTGAGCGACGACGTCCCGGTGGTCGTCCACTTCTGCGTGACGACGGTCGCTCCAGGGGCATCGCCGCCGATGAAGTTGCCGGTCACCGTGAAGTTGTCGCCGGCGGGGCTGCTCACGTAGATGGGCAGGACGGACGAACCGCTCGGGGCCGCCGCGCGGGTCGCAGTCTGGTAGAAACTGTTGCCCGAGATGGTCCAACCGGTGTTGCCGGCGTCGAGCCAGATGCCGGCCGCGTTGACGCTCGCGGAGTAGAAGTTGAAGATATTGGAGTTCGAAATGATGTTGCCGCTGTTGTTCCGCGCCGTCGTCGAGGTCGACCCGAGCGCGAAGATGTTGATGGCCGGCGGGGTCGCTCCGTCGCCGATGTCGCAGCGGTCAATCGTGTTGTTGTCGTTGCCGTTCGCGCCGGTGGTGGTGCCGAAGACGACCACGCCGCCCGTGGAGCCGGTGTTCACGCCCTTGAGCGCGACGTATTGGACGGCGTTGTTGCTGGCCTCGTTGATGAAGCGAAGGGCGATCCCGGCGGTGGCGGTGTTGGCGATGGTCAACTGCGAGACGGTGCCCAGGCCGCCGGGGCGACCGTCGATGGTGAGGTAGTTGGCGTTGTTGAGGTCGATGGTGGCGGCAGTGGTGTTGGCACCGGTGATGACGAGGCCGGTGGCGCCGGTCTCGGGGCGGAGGGTGACGGTGTTGGTGGCGGTGGTGCCGAGGTTGGTGAAGGTGACGGGGAAGGTCTCAACCGTGCTCACGTAGGCGGTCTGAAACTCAAGCGTGAGCGGGCCGGAGAGGCCACCGGCCTGGATGGCGGCGACGGCGGCGGCCATGGTGGGATAGTCGCCGGTGGGGCCGATTTTTCTAACCCCGGAAAGCGGGGCGAGGTAGGTGAAGAGCGCGTTAGCGGAGTTGGTGCCCCCGAGGGTGGTGACGAGGACGCTCGCCGGGCCGGCCGGGCCGGCCGGGGTGACGCAGGTCAGGGTCGTGGCGTTGGTCACGCTCACGCTGGTGGCGGCGACGCCGCCGATGGTCACGCCGGTGGCGCCGGTGAAGTTCGTGCCGGTGATCGACGCGCTCCTGCCGCCGGCCGTCGGACCGGCGGTGGGAGAGATGGCAGAAACCGTGGGCGGGGGCGGGACGGTGGTGAATGTCCCGCTCGACGAGTAGGCCGTGCCGCCACCGTTGGTCGCGTAGGCCGCGAAAGAATAGCTGGTGCCCGGAGTCAGGCCGGAGACCGGAACCGTGAGCATGCCCGTGGTGCCGGCGGTCGAGACGTTGGTGACGCCCGTGGCGTTGAGCGTGGGATTGGGGTTGGCGGAGGTGAGGGAGTAGACGACGCCGCGGGCGGTGTTGGCATCGCCGCCGTCGCCGGTGATGTCGGCGCCGAGCGTGGCGGTCGCCGTGGTAACGCTGGCGCTCGTCGGCGCGGCGAGAGTCGCCGTCGCGAGAGTGAGTGAAAAATCGTCGAAATTGAAGGAGGCGGAGTTGCCCACAAAGGTGCCTTGCCAGAGGCCGACTTGCAGGGTGCCCAGTCCATCCAGATCGGAGCGGGTGACGCTGGCCACCGCACTGAGGGAAGCGAAGCTCCCGCCGGCCGAATAGGTGAAGATGTTTCCGACGCGCTTGAGTTCGAGAAATTTTTGTCCCGCGGGGCCGCCAAACGACGGCGTCGTGCCGTTGACATTGGAACGCAGGGTATTTTGCCCGCCACCATAGGCGAAATATTTTCCTTCAATCCAATTTTCGGCCGAGGCGGCGCCCACCGGCGCGGGCCGGCGAATCATGAGGCCGCCGTCGTTGAACTGGGCGGTGCCGGGGGTGCCGCTGATCGCCACGCGGGCGGTGAAATCGGCGCGGGCCGGCACAGTCACGTAGAGAAGGAAGCCGTTGTTGGCGGCACCGTCCCAACCGAGGCCGGACGACGTGATGGTGAGGACGCCGGCGTTGGCGGACGCGGCGTTGGCCACGGTGGGGCCGGAGGCGTTGAGGACGCCGGACCAAATGGTGCCGGTGACGTCGCCGGAGCGGTAGTCGTGTGCGACGCTGAAATCGACCGTGCGCGTGGTCTGGGCGGGAGCGACCGCGGCCGAGAGGGCTACAAGCAGAGCATGAAGCAGAGCAGAGCGGAAACGAGACGGGACAGGCGATAGAGTGGGAGCGATCATCGGAGAGGCGGAGGCGAAGCAGGTGGAGGGGTCGATGGGAAAACGTCGATGGGACGGGCGGAAACCTCTAGGAGGCGTTTCAAGCGGGGCAGGCTTTCGCGCCACCGAAATTTCCGGTCAGATGGATTGGCCGGGCCGGGCGGGGCGAGGCCGATGTGGCGAGCGACGGGCGATGCGGGGCAAGCGTCGGCACCAAGCCGCCGCGCCGATTGCCGAGCTGACGCGGCGGAGCGCCGCCGCCCCCGATCTACGCGGGATAAAGCGCCGCGAGCCGGGCGCGCAGGTCGGGCGCGTAGCGGAAGCTCGCGCGCACCGGCTCGGTCACGCCGGCCACGGTGAGGAGCGTGGTCTCGTCCGTCGCGCGATCCGTGCGGCGCAGGTGGGCCAGTTGGATAATCGCGTGGCGGTGCACGCGCACGAAACTCGCGGTCGGCAGCGATTCCTCCTAGGAGCGCAGGGAGCGGCGCACGAAATGCCGCGCGCCGTCGGCGAGCGTGAGTTCGGTGTAATTGTCCGCCGTCGTGATGAGCGCGATGGTGGCGAGGGGGATGAAGCGCGTGGTGCCGGCGCCGATTTTTACCTGCACAAGGTCGGAGGGCGCGAGGGCCGGCCAGGGCGCGCGCGACGCAATCTCGCCCGTGGCGTCGGCGCGTTGGAGCGCTTCCGCGAGGCGGGCGGGATCGACGGGCTTGAGCAGGTAGTCGAGGGCGTTGGCGGCAAAGGCGCGCAAGGCGTGCTGGTCGTAGGCCGTTACGAAAATGATGCGCGCGCCGGCCCGCACCGACGGCACGAGATCGAAGCCGGTGCCGCCGCGGAGCTGGATGTCGAGCAGCACGAGATCGTAGTCGGCGCGGGCGAGTTGCGCGCGGGCTTCCGTCACCGTGCCCGCTTCGCCGACGATGGTCACCGCAGGATGCTCCGCGAGCGCCTGGCGCAGGAAATTGCGCGCGGGCGGCTCGTCGTCGATGAGGAGGATGCGGGGCATGGGGCGTAAGAGACCGAAAACAAACAAGGAGGGGGAACGCTAATCTTCGCTAATTTTTCAGAGGTAAGAGGGCGGTGAGCACGCGCGCGTGCCTCGCCTCATCGGCGGGGCGCGGGCGCACGGGTGATTCCAGTTTCACGGGCTCGGGATTGGCGGAGATGAGCGAGGATTAGCGGTTAACCGGATCGGAGCGGCCGCAGGGTCAGGCGCGCGATGACCCAGCCGTCGCCGGTCTCGGTGATGAACGTGTGGCGTTCGGGGTAGTGGCGGGCGAGGCGTTCGCGGAGGTTGGCGAGACCGATGTGGGTGGACGGGAGATCATGGCTGGCGTCCGGTTG
>JBEANZ010000149.1:0-8759 GCA_041165185.1 Verrucomicrobiota bacterium
CCGCACGGCCCACATGTCTAGGGATGGGCTCGATTGGACGATGGCGTCGTTGCCCGAAGCGGCTGCACCAGCCCTGCTTTGGTCCTACAATGGAAGGTTTTTTGTTGGTGGGACGAGCCGATATTTGGTTTCGACAGACGGACTGGTCTGGACCCCGCAGTCGATTTCGGTGGCAGGCTATGATCGAGTGGTGGTGAGCGTGCCGGTCGTCGGCCCGGATGGCCTATACGCCCGGGGTGCTCTTATCAAGGGCAGCTCTACCAGCTCTGCTTTGCTCTACTCCTCCGATGGTTTCGAGTGGACGCGACTGCGGGACGACGACGTGACGCCCCTAGCCTACGGCGGCGGCGTCTTCCTCGGGCGAGGCGACGGTATTTTCAGCGCGACACCCGGCGCGTCGTCGCGGTTGGTTAATATTTCCTCGATGGGAGGCGTGGAGGCCCAACCAATGATTTCGGGCTTCGTGGTGAGCGGTGGAACGGGAAAGAATGTCCTCCTGAGATCAACTGGTCCGGGGTTGGTGAATTTCGGAGTGACCGACGCCCTCTCTGCCCTCACGCCACAATTGAGAAATGCCGGCGGTCAGTCGGTCGATGACCGCTCGGTCGATGTCCTCCCGCCCGAGTCCGCCGAGCCGGTGAGCGAAGCGGCGCTCCGCGTCGGGGCCTTTGCGCAAACGACCGGTGACCGGGCGACGCTACTACGGCTGCGACCCTCGCCTTTTTCGTGGCTGACGTTCCCAGCGGAAGGAGCGACGGGCCTAGCGTTGGCGGAAATCTACGACGCCGACCGCGCGCCCGGCGCGAGCACGCTGAGTAATCTATCCACGCGTGCAACTCTGACCCCGGTGCATAGCACGCTCACGATCGGCTTCGTCATCGCAGGCGCGCAAGCCAGGACCTTGATGTTGCGGGCGGTCGGGCCCACGCTGCGGAATTTCGGAGTGGCCCGGCCGGCCGCGGATCCCGTGCTCACGCTATTTCGCGAGAACGGCACGGTGATCGCGCAAAACGACGACTGGGGAAAAGCGGTCGAAGCGCGCCAGCTCCGCCAATTCGCGCCGCAGCGCGGTGCCTTTCCGCTTGACGAGGACGGCAAAGACGCGGCGTTAGCCATCACCCTGCCGCCCGGATCTTACACGTTCCAAATCCGAGACCGCAGCGGTGGTGGTGGCGACATCCTTGGCGAAATTTATGACGTGCCATGATGCTTCCTCTTTGTCGGCCCACTAAACCACTCTACCTATGAAGACATCGACCTTGCTAAGAATCCTATGCGCGTGCACCCTATTTGTCGGTGCGTCGCCGGCGCCGCTTCTGGCCGCAGATCCCGAGTTCTATTGCTACTATCGTGGTCAAAAACGTGCACTTGAGTTGGACGATGCGAATGTGGCCGTAAGATTAGCCTCGCACGGAAACTCGGGAGCCCGCCCGACGATGGAGCAGGCCCGAACGTTTGCTGGGCGGGGTGGCCACCTAGGTTATCAGGCCGAAGAGGCTGAGAGTTTTCGCCCTAACGGATGGATTCGACTTGAGACCAAATCCGCTATCGCGAAAGTAAATCACCCGGCGATCGCCACGAAAAGGGAGAAACACAAGAAACTCATCGACGATCTGGCTGCCATCGCGGACGCCGAGTTTGTGTGCCCGATCTTCAAAGATAAGAAGGGCAACCCGATTCATTTTGAGGCGACACTGCTGATAGGCTTTGTCGATGGCACCACTGAAGCAGCGCAAGCCGCAATCCTTAGTCGCGTCCCAAATGTGCGCTCGGTCGGTCGGCACGGGCCAAGAAACAAATGGCAGCTCCAAACAACCTTTAAGAACGGTCTCGCCTTACTCGACACCGCAAACGAAATCGCAGCGCTGCCGGGCGTGCGATACGCCGAACCTAACTTTGTGGTGCAAGCAGAGTTGAAATAGAATTGCGGGAGGGGGTCATGTTTTAACTCTTAATGTTCGCCGCGCGTGCACGTGCACTGCAACGCCCTCACGCAACGGGCCGGCACCCGACGCTGCTCGAACCGGTCACGCCGTCAGTTGGCATCGGCCGGTGTGGCCGTCGCTTCGCTCGCGCCATCTGAAAATCCGCGTCCATCCGAGATGCCGCGAAATCGTCCCCCCTTTCGCACCCGTGGGAAGCGCTGAACATAGCCAGATTGCCGATTTTCCGAGAAGAAGCCGGGCGCAGGCGTCTGGAGTGGGGGAAAAGCCGAATGGGGGAGGTGGCGCCCCGGAGTGTAAGGTAGCGCGGTTTCCCGCCGGCGGGCGGGGCGGTTTCCGCGCCGCCGGCCTTCCGCCGCGGTCCGGCGGGCGGCGATCATCATGTTGGCCAGACCGAAAAGCGTGTGAGGTTGGTGCGCATTTTCCGCCAGTCCGCGATAGCGCGTCTTCCGGTGCCGAAAGAGGTTCTTCACGATCGGGAAGGGATGTTCGACGCACGCGCGCACGGCGGCCTTGGCGTGCTCCCGGCGTTAAGCGCCTCTCTTTGCGCGCCTTCGGCCAACGCCTTGTTCAGGCCGCGTTTGCAGGCGATCGGCCAGTCGAGCGGGCGCGCCAGCGCCACGATCTCCGGCCGTTTTCCACGCCGGTGTAGCCGGCGTCGCCGTGCACCTGCTGTTCGGCGCCGTGCAGCAGTTCCGCCGTTTTGGCGATGCCGGCCACGTTCGCCGCGGTGACGACTATCGTGTGCACCAGCGTGCTGGCCCGGTCCGCGCCGATCTGCGCCTTCAACCCGAAATACCACTGGTTGCCCTTCTTGGTCTGGTGCCTCTCGGGATCGCGGGCGCGTTTTTCGTTCGTGGTCGAGGCGGGCGCGGCGATGAGCGGAGCGTCCACCAGCGTGCCCTCGCGCAGCAGCAGCCCTCGCGCAGCAGCAGCCCGCGCGCGGCGAGGTCCGCGTTGATCGTGGTGAAGAGGGCTTTGCAAGGGTCGTGAGTCTCCAGCAGCCGGCGGAACTTCAACAGCGTGGTGGCGTCCGGCACGCCCTCCGCGTCGAGTGCAATGCCGGCGAAGCGCCGCAACGCTTGGCTGTCGTAGAGCGCGTCCGCCAGCGCCTCGTCGGCCAGCCCATGCCACTGCTGAAGAAAGCAGACCCGCAACATCCGCTCCAGCCCGATGGGCGGGCGGCCGCGTTCGCCCTTGGGGTAGTGCCGCGCGATCACCGCCAGCACCTGCACCCACGGGATCACTGCCTCCATCCGCCCCAAGAACCGCTCCCGGCGCGTCTGCTTCTTCTCCGCCGCAAACTCCGCGTGGGCAAATGTCGTCTGGTTCGCCATCCCCCAGTTCGCATCCCGCCTGCCTCTCGGCCGGTTCACCTCGAACATGACCGTGACCAAAGCAGCGTTTCCCGAGCGGCACGCAAAACAACCTCGTCCAACCGGGCGTTCTTGTCATTCGCCGCCGGGTCAAAACGAGAACTAATTTCGAAGCCGTTAACACGGCGCTTTCGCTCATGTCAGGCGCGCAGTGACTGCTGGAAAATTAATCCCGCACCAAGAGGTGCGTGATAAGGGAAAGTTGGCGGAGGAGGCGCGATTTCAACACGAACCAAAGTGGCGCTTATACCTGTTCCTGGCCGACCGTAAACCGGTTGGCAGGGAGGTGGCGCGTTGGGTTTCCGGCATCCCCTCGAATGCGTCCGGGATTTGTCCGTCGCGGGTCATGCTGCGGCCGGTCAGGGCAAAATTTCTTCCGTCGTGGCGTCGAAGAGGTGGGCGTGCGCGAGGTCGAGGGTCAGGCGGACGGGGTGCTGCGGTTCGTAGCGGGCACTCGGGCTTACGCGGGCGATGAAGCTCGTCGCACCCGTGGTCGCGTGGAGCAGGGTCTCGGAGCCCATCGGCTCGGCCACTTCCACCGTGGCGGCGATGGCGGGAGTCGCGGCGGTCGATTCGTCGGGGTGTCCTTCACGGATGTTCTCGGGTCGGAGGCCGAGGATGATCGGACGGTCGACGTGGTTTTCGGCGCGGGTCGCGAGCGCGGCGGGGAGATCCAGGAGCAGGGGCGTTGCGGTCGGATTGTTTTCCCGGAACCGGAGGGCGCCGTCGGCGCGGTGCAGTTGGCCGGGGAAGAAATTCATCGGCGGGCTGCCGATGAAGCCGGCGACGAAGAGGTTTGCGGGGCGGTTGTAGAGGTCCAAGGGGGCGGCGACCTGGAGGATGCGGCCGGCCTGCATCACGCAGATGCGGTCGCCCATCGTCATCGCCTCCATCTGGTCGTGCGTGACGTAGATCATGGTGGCGCCGAGGCGGGCGTGGAGTTTGGAGATCTCGGCGCGGGTGGTGACGCGCATCTTGGCGTCGAGGTTCGACAGCGGTTCGTCGAAGAGAAACACCGCGGGCTGGCGCACGACGGCGCGGCCGACGGCGACGCGCTGGCGCTGGCCGCCGGAGAGTTCCTTGGGGCGGCGCGCGAGATATTCGGTGAGGCCGAGCATGGCGGCGGCTTCGCGCACGCGGGCGTCGATCTCGGGCTGCGGGAGTTTCCGGAGCTGGAGGCCGAAGGCCATGTTGTCGTAGACGCTCATGTGCGGGTAGAGCGCGTAGTTTTGAAAAACCATCGCGATGTCGCGGTCCTTGGGGAGCACGTCGTTCACGATCCGGCCGGCGATCGACACGGTGCCGCCGGTGATTTCCTCGAGGCCGGCGATCATGCGGAGCGTGGTCGATTTGCCGCAGCCGGAGGGGCCGACGAGGACCATGAATTCGCCGTCGGCGATCGCGAGGTCGATGCCGTTGACGACGGTCGTGCCGGGGCCGGATTTTCCGGGGTAGGTCTTGACGAGGTGACGGAGCTGGACGCTGGCCATGGGGTAAGCCGAAAACGGCCCCGAATGAATTGCGGCGGGAGGGCGCAGCGTCGATGGCGTTCTTCAATACCGGGGCCGGAAAAGCGGCCGGAATCCGGCGCGCGCGGCTACCACAGCGGCGCGTGCTGCGCCCGGCTCCACGTCTCCCACCGGTCGGCCAGGGCGGCGGCGCGGGCGGGCTCGCGGGCGGCGAGGTCCGTCGTCTCCGCGACGTCGTTGGCGAGGTCGTAGAGTTGCCAGGGCGCGGACGGGTTGCGGCCGCCGTCGCGGACGATTTTCCACGGGCCCGCGCGCAGCGCGGCGCGGTGGCCGGCGCGCCAGTAAAACGTGCGCTCCGCCGGCGCCGGCGTCGCCGGCCCAAGGAGCAGCGGAAGCAGGTTCGCGCCGTCGGCGTCGGAATCGGCGCCGACACCGGCGGCGGCGAGCGCGGTGGCGGTGACGTCCAGCGAGATCACGGGCGTGTCGACCACGCGGCCGGCGGGCAGGCGGGCGGGCCAGCGAACCAGGAACGGCACGCGGATGCCGCCCTCGTAGAGCGAGCCCTTTTCGCCGCGCAGGGGCGTGTTGCGCGAGGTGAGTTCGCGGGTGGCGCCGCCGTTGTCGGAGAGGAAGACGACGAGCGTGTCGCGCTCGAGGCCGTGCTCGCGGAGGCGGGTGAGCACGGCGCCGACGCCGTCGTCGAGCTGGGCGAGCAGGGCGGCGAAGATGCGGCGGTGGAGGTCGGGGATGTGCGCGAATTTTTCGAGATAGCGGTCGGAGGCCTGAAGGGGGCTGTGGACGGCGTTGTAGGCGAGGTGGAGAAAAAACGGCTGCGTGCGGTGGCGGGTGATGAAGTCGCAGGCTTCCCGCGTGAACGCCTCGGTGAGGTGGGCGGTTTCGTTGACGGGCTGGCTGTCGCGGAGGAGCGGGTTGTCGGCGTTGTAGTCGGGTTCGGCGTGGCCCATGTGGGTGGTCCAGACGATGCGGCCGTCGGGGGAGGTCCAGCGGCCTTTGCCGCCGTCGGGCAGCGCGGTGCGGCGGAGCCACGAGGTGACGCCGGCCCACGGCGGCGGGACGTAGGTGTGGCCCTCGTGGAGGAAACCGAAGAACTCGTCGAAGCCGCGGCGCTGCGGGTGAAAGACGGGGGTGCCGCCGAGGTGCCATTTGCCGACGAGGGCGGTGGCATAGCCGGCGCCGCGCAGGCGCTCGGCGAGCGTGCGCTGCGTGAGGGGCAGTCCGATGCGCGGGTCGGCGTTGAGCGCGCCGGTGGGATTGCCCTCGTAGCCGAAGCGCGTCTGGTAGCGGCCGGTGAGCAGGGCGGCGCGCGACGGGGCGCACAACGAGGCGGTGACGTAGCCCTGGGTGAAACGCGCGCCCCCGGCGGCGAGGCGGTCGAGGTGGGGCGTGGGAATTTCCGCGCCGCCGTAGCAGCCGAGTTCGCCGTAGCCGAGGTCGTCGGCGACGATGAACACGACGTTGGGCCGGGCCGGCTCGGCGGCGCAGCGGAGCGCGAGACCGAGGGCGAGGAATCCGAGGAGCGGGAGGCGGGACGCGGAGACCATGAGGTGAAATTAGAACTCCGCGCGGAGGCTGAGCGAGAAGCGACGGCGGTCCTCGCGGTCGAAGGTGTTGTTGTAGTAGTCGGCGTCGGTCAGGTTTTCGACCGTGAGGTTGGCGTGGTAGCGGAGTCGACCGGCACGCGGTTTCCAGGTGTAGCCGGCGCCGGCGCGATAGGCGGTGGCGGCGGGAAGCGAGAAGCCGAGGTCGTCCTGCCGGGCGATTTTCGCGGACGAATAATTGAGACCGGCGCCGAGCCAGACGTCTTTGAGCGGGCCGCGGCCGACGGTGTATTTGGCCCAGAGGTTGAAGAGATTCTTCGGCAGCGAAACGAGCGGCGTGCCGGTCAGGGCGGGCGTGGCGAGATTGCGCCGCACGTAACCGTCGATGTTGGACGCGCTCACGAGGATCTGCAGGCCGGCGACGGGCTTGAGCGTGGCCTCGAACTCGACCCCTTCGGTGCGGAGTTCGCCGGAGGGCCGGCTCGTGGTGCGGAGCACGTTTGAGGCGTCGGGCAGAAACACGTCGCGCAGCTCGCCGATGTTATCGAGGCGGAAAAACGTGAGCGTGGCGGAGACTTTGTCGCCGAAGAGATCGGCCTTCACGCCGACATCGTAGCCCTCGCCGAGCACGGGCGGCTTGGGGCCGGCGGGCACATCGGCCTCGAGGCGCGAGCCGCGCTGGGGCACGAACGAGCGGCTCCACGAGGCGAAGGCGGCGAGGCCGGGCCGCGCCTTGACGAGCAGGCCGAGTTGGGGGCTCCACTCGCGGGCGGAGATGCGCGTGGTCTCGTTGATGACGCCGGTGGCGGCGTTGCGCAGGAAGCCGCCGGCGGTGCTGCGGCGCACGCCGCCGAGCACGTGGGCGCGGCGGTCGAAGAACGCGGCGGTGCCGACGGCGTAGGCGCCGGTCGCATCCGTGATCGTGTTCTGGAGAAAACTGAACGCGGGCAACTGATCGGGGGCGGTGACGCGATTGCGGCGATTCCACGTCGCGGGGTTGCCGAGGTCCCAGTCGGGCACGCGCTGGTTGGTCGCGAGTTCGCGGCCCTTCTCGCGCTGCTCGGCGTCGGTCTGTTGGTAGCCGACGAGGAAGCGGAACTGGTGGCGGTCGAAGAGGAACTCGCGCGTGAGCTCGGCCTGCCAGACCGCGGTCTCGTTGTTCTGGATATTCTGCCGCACGCGGCGCTGGAGGATCGGGCCGACGGCGGAGGTGAGCTGGTTGGGGACGGTGGTGTTGCGCCGGTTGAAGCCGAGCGCGTTGCCCTCGCCGCTGTAGAACTGGTCCACGCCGGCGTAGTTGTATTCGTAGACGACGCGCGCGATCCAGCCGGCGAGGCGGCTCTCGTAGGTGAGGGTCAGGCCGTCGAGATCGGCGTCGCGGTAGTCGTCGAGACCGGCGGCGTTGAAGGAACGGGGCAAGGGCACGAATCCGTTGAAGCCCTGCTGGCCGGTGACGGGATTGGGGTTGTTGAGCGGCACACCGCCGCCCTGTTTTTCGGCGGAGCGGACGTATTCGTATTCGAAGGTCAGGAGGTGATTTTTGAACGGGCGGATTTCGACGACCGGCGCGAAGCCGAGCCGGTCCTCGTCGGTGCCGATGGTATCGCGCCCGCGGCTCATGCGCACGGCGCTGAGGCCGGTGCGGACGCGGCCTTCGAGCAGCGGCTGGCTGGCGATGAGTTCGGAGCGGAGGAAATCGTGCGAGCCCGTGTAGAGGCCGACTTCGGCGCGGCGCGCGGCGGCGGGGCGACGGGTGATGTAGTTGACGAGGCCACCGGGCGAGACGGCGCCGTAGAGCACGGAGGCGGGGCCCTTGACGACCTCGACGCGGTTGACGTTGAACGGATCGGCGAAGCCGCGGCCGGCGTAGGTGAAGCCGTTGCGGATCGGATCGTTTCTGAAGCCGCGCACGGTTTGCCGGTTGAAGCCGTTGCGGAAGCCGGAGGCCTCGGAGGCGATGCTCGGGGCGAAGCGGGCGATGTCGCGGATCTGCACGGGATTCAGGTCGCGGATGAATTCCTCGGTGAAGACGTTGAGCGTGAGCGGGAGTTCGTTGAGCGGAGTGTTGAGGCGCGTGGCGGAGACGGAGTTGGTCGCGCGGTAGCCGCGGTCCTGGGTGGCGTTCACCTCGAAGGGCGAGAGCGTGACGACGGGGGCTTCGGGCGGCGGGACGGCCGGTGAAGTCTGGGCTGAGACGCGCGCTACGAGCGCGAGCAGGCCGACGAGGCGGGCGAGGCGGGGGCGAGGGTAGGTCATTTTGGTAAAGCGGGGGCGGCCGGGACGGCGGGTTTGGCGAGGGAGCGAATCCACTCCGCGAGTGGCGCGACGACGGGCTGTGCGTCGTCGTTGACGGCGATTGCGGGCATCCGGAACGGATCGGTTCGGAGGATGCGTTGATAGATGACGGATTTC
>JBEANZ010000150.1:0-7999 GCA_041165185.1 Verrucomicrobiota bacterium
TCGGGCATCGAAAATCTGGAAATTTCAGAGGACGGAAGGGGGTATTCGGGGCGGATGGGGCAGATGGGGCAGATCCGACTGATCAGGCTGATCGGACTGATCGGACTGATCGGGCTGATCGGGCGGATCTGGTGGATTGGAAATTTTCAGATGACCGATGACCGATGCCCGATTTCACGATTTCCCATTCTCACGATTTCCTACTCAGCTCGCAGCGCGACCATCGGGTCGACCTTTGTGGCGCGGCGGGCGGGGATCAGGATCGCCACGAGGGCCACGCTGCCGAGGAGCAGCGCGACGGCCGTGTAGGTCAGCGGATCGGCGGGGCTGATCTGGATCAGGAGCAACGCGCCGGCGACGGCTTGGTTGGCGGCGGTCGCGAGGCCGAAGAGCACGCCGAGGCCGAGCACGAGGCCGACGCCGAGTTGCCAGCCGCCTTGCTTGAGCACCATGCCGATGATCGTGCGGGGGGCGGCACCGAGCGCCATGCGGATGCCGAATTCCTGGGTGCGTTGGTTGACGGAAAAACTCTGCACGCCGTAGAGGCCGACCGCGGCGAGCACCGTCGCGACGACGCCGAAGATGGTGAACATCGTCGCGACGATGCGGTTTTGGCCGAGGAAGCCGGCGAAGGAGGTCTTCGGCGTCTCGACGAAATACGGCGGCAGGTTCGGATCGATGCGTTGCACGACGGCGGCGATGGCGCGCTGGAGGGATTCGCCGCGTTGGCCGCCGCGGGGCTTGGCGACGATCGTGCCGAACTGCGGCGCGACGGGCGCGGGCGCGGCGGGGCCGAAGGCCGTGGCGAACAGCGGGACGTAGAAGCCGGCGTTGTCGTTCTGGTTGTTGAACGGCCCGAGCATGCGCACGTCGGTGACGACGCCGACGATTCGGCGCCACGGGCCGGGCTGGGTGCCGTTTTGGTTGACGGTGCGGAAGCGGCGGCCGAGGGCGGATTCGCGGGCGAAATGTTTTTTCGCGAAGGTGGCGTTGACGACCGCGACGGGCTCGCGCTGGTCGGAGTCGTCGTCGGTGAGGTTGCGGCCCTCGACAATTTTCTGGCCGACGACGGCGGCGAAGTCGGGGCTCACGTTTTCAAAATTCGCCTGCGGGCGGTCGGTGTCCTTGGCGTAGGCGCGGCCTTCGAGTTCGACGGGGCCGTTGCCGGAGAAAACCATGCGGAAGCGGTTCGTGAGCGCGGCGGCCTCGAACTCGGGCGTGGCGCGCAGTTCGCGGACGAGTTTTTCGTAGAAGAGCTGGCGCGCGGCGGAGGTCGGGTAGTCGCCCTCCATCAGGCCGACGCGCGCGGCGAGCACGCCCGCGGTGTCGTAGCCGTAGTCGAGCGTCTGCGCGCGCAGGATCGACTGGACCTGGAGGAGGCCGACGACGAGGAGGATGCTCGAGAGGAAAATCTGAAACACGACGAGGCCCTTCGTGATCACGCCGATGGCGCGACCGGTGTTGCCGCGGCCGGATTCCTTGAGGACATCGGCGGCGTGAGCCCGCGAGGACATCCACGCGGGCACGAGGCCGGAGACGAGGGCGGAGAGCACCGTGGCGCCGAGGACGACCGCGAGCACCGTGGGCTCGATCGTGAAACTCATCCACGAGGGGATCGGGTTGGTGAGGTTGCGCGCGGCGGCGTCGAGGAGGTCGGTGGTCCAGAACGCGAGGGCGACGCCGACGACCGCGCCGAGCGTGGCGACGAGGAGGCTCTCGGTGAGCATCTGGCGGATGAGGCGGAAGCGCCCGGCGCCGAGCGAGGAGCGGATGGCGAGCTCCTTCGCGCGCAGGGTGGCGCGCGCGAACTGCATGTTCATCACGTTGACGCACGCGATGAGCAGCACGCCGACGCAGAAGGCCAACATGATGTAGAGCGTCTGTTTCAACTGCGCGCCGGTGTATTGCTCGAGGAGGGGGCGCACGTAGCCCTTGGAGAACTGCTTGTTGGTGTCGGGGTAGGCGGCGGCGAACTGCTTGGCGATGGTGTCGATTTCGTTTTGCGCCTGCTCGAGGGTCACGCCGGGCTTCAGTTTGCCGATGATGGAAACGAAATTGATCCCGCGGTCGTTGCGCGGCTTGGGCGGGAACGCGGTGTTGACGGGGATCCAGAGCTGCTCGTTGGCGGGGAACGCGAACTTCGGCGGCATCACGCCGACGACGGTGGCGGGCGTGCCGTTGACGCGGATCGCGCGGCCGATGATGCCGGGATCGGCGCCGAAGTCGGCGCGCCAGAGCGCGTCGCCGAGGAGCACGGCCTTGTCGACGCCGGGGCGGTCGTCGTCGGGGAGAAAATCGCGGCCAAGCGCGGGCGCGACACCGAGCGTGCGGAAAAAATCGTGCGAGACGTAGCCGCCCGTGTAGCGCTTGGGCGCGCCCTGGTAGGTGACGTTGACGGTGGAGCCGTTGAGGTTGGCGGTGATCGCGGCGAAGGATTTCAGCGGCAGTTCGTCGATCTCCTTGTAGTCCATCGTGGTGACGCGGGAGTTGAAATTCGCCGGGGTGAATTTCTCCGGATCGACGAGCTGGACGTCGACGAGGCGATCGGCGTCGGGGAAATTGAAACCGCGGAGGAGCACGCCGTTGACGACGGCGAACATGGTCGTGACGCCGCAGATGCCGAGGGCGAGGACGAAGACGGCGAGGGCGCAGAAGCCCTTTTCCTTGATGAGCACGCGCAGGCCGAGGCGGAGATCTTGGAGGACGGTTTCGAGGAACATGGGCGGAGGAAGTAGCGGGTAACGAGTGGTGGAGGCGGGAGGCGGCGGGTTGCACGGGGGATGCCGCGGGGGGCGGGCGGGGTGCTACGCGCTGGCGGCGCGGCAGTTAGATTTTTCGGGCGAAATCGGGGCGGCGCGCGGCGCGGCGAAAACGAAACGGGGGCGTCCCGCGAGTGGGACGCGGGGACGAAGCGGGCGGTGGGCGTCGTCACGGCTCCAACCAAAAAAACTCTGTTGAAACACAGAGATCGCGGAGGCCGCAGAGGGCAGATGCCCGACGTGGGGCCAACGGAGCCTTCACCGATCGAGTGAACGTTATCCGATAATTCCGTGTGAGTTTGGCTCTCTGGTTCTGCGTTTTTTCTGCTTTTTGTGGCCGACTCCAATTGCGCCGATTGGGCGGACGACGGAGCTACGAACTACGGCTCGCGGGCGACGCGGCGCGCAGGTGGGCGACGAGCGCGGCGGTGCCGGCGGCCATCGTCACGCGCGGCACATAACCGAGATCGCGGCGGGCGGCGGTGAGGTCGAACCAGTGATCCTTGGCGAGTTCGGCGGCGATGAAGCGCGTCATCGGCGGCTCGCCGCGCAACGGGAGGAGGCGCCAGAGGAGTTCGCAGGCGGCGCCGGCGGCGTGCGCGGCGGGGAGGGAAAGTTTTTTCGTCACCGGCGGTTCGCCGAGCGCGACGAGGAGCTGGTTGATCCAGGCCCAGAGGGCGACGGGTTCGCCGTTGGTGATGAAAAACGCGCGGCCGTCCACACGCCGTCGCGTGACGGAGGTGTCACCCATTGGGTGACACTCGGCGAGGGCGCGTTCGGCGAGGAGGTGGGCGTCGACGGCGTTGTCGACGTGGACCATGTCGACGCGGTTGGCGCCGTCGCCGACGATGCGGAGACGGCCGGCGCGGGCGCGCGCGAGCACGCGCGGCACGAGGTGCGGATCACCCACGCCCCAGACGAGGTGCGGGCGGAGGGCGATGGTGCGGAGCGCGGGGGAGTTGGCGGCGAGGACTTCGCGTTCGGCGAGGGCCTTGGTGAGCGGATAGGGGCTCGGGCAACGCGTGGTGAGCGGGAGCGATTCGTCGGCGCCGGCGAGGGCGCGACCGTTGTAGACGACGCTGGGCGTGCTGGTGTGGACGAGGCGCGCGACGCCGTGGGCGCGGCAACCGGCGAGGAGCGCGCGGGTGCCGAGGACGTTGGTGCGGAAAAAATCTTCGGTGCGGCCGAAGACGCCGACCTTGGCGGCGGTGTGGAAAACGGTCTCGACGCCGGCGCACGCGGCGGCGACGGCGGTGGCGTCGTCGAGCGAGGCGCGGATGAACCGCACACCGCGCTGCTCGAGATCGGGCGCGGGGGTGCGGCCGAGGATCGCGACGCGGCGGCCCTCGGCGAGCAGGCGTTCGACAAGGCGCCGCCCGAGGAAGCCGGTGCCGCCGGTGACGAGGACGGGGGAGTTGTTAACCACGGATGAACACGGATGGACGCGGATAGAAACCGGCGTGGGACAATCGGCGTGGGGGCATCGGACGGGAAAGAAGCCGGTCAGCGTTTCGGATCGACCTCGAAGCCCTTGGCGGTGCGGGCCCAGGCGGCGAGCGTGAGGCGGTGGATTTTGGCGTTGTGGCGGACGTCGACGGGGAAACGCGGGTGAAAATAAAAGATCAGGATCGCGAGCGTGTGGGGGTTCGCGCGGGCGAGGGCACGGTATTCGCGGGCGAGGGCGCGGCAGGCAGAGGAGTCCTTGAGGTCGGCTTCGATGACGAGCGCGGGGCGCTGGCGGGCGCGCGGGCCGACGCCGATGAGGGCACAGCGGCGGCCGGAGGCGTGGGCGCGGAAAACGCGTTCGCAGGGTTCGGTGTGGAGCGGGCCGGAGGAGGTCTCGACGCGCTCGGCTTTGCGGCCGCAAAACCAGAGGCGGCCGTCGGCGTCGAGGTAGCCGCAGTCGCCCATGCGGTGCCATGGGCCGCCGGGCGGCGGCGAAATCCCAAACGCCAAATCGCAAACGCCAATGGCCGCTGGCGCGACTGCTGGGCTGGATTCGTTTTGGCGTTGGGCGTTTGGCGTTTGGATTTTTGCCAAAGCCGTGGCGTCGGGGAGAGCGTCGTAGGTGTTGGTGACGACGGGGCCGCGGGCGATGATCTCGCCGATTTCGCCACGGGGGAGTTCGCGGGCGTCGGCGAGGGTCGCGAGCGGGGCGTCGGTGAGGGCGATGATTTTGATTTCGATTTCGCGGACGGGGCGGCCGACGCAGGCGCCGGGAGGAGTGTCGGTTTTCGATTTCTGAGTCTCGATTTCGGCCGCGCTGATGGTGGCGAGCGGCAGCGCCTCGGTGGCGCCGTAGGGGCTGTGGAGCTGGCCGTGCGGGAGGAAGGCGCGGGAGTTTTCCCAGAGCGCGGCGGGCACGGGCGCGCCGGCGCAGAGGACGCGGCGGAGCGTGGGGAGCGTGATGCGGTGGGCGAGGCAGTGGGCGCCGATTTTTTGCCAGAGCGTGGGGGAGCCGAAGGAGTTGGTGACGCGCTCCTGCTGGATGGCTTGGACGATCTTCGCGGGGTCGACGGCGGCGGGGCGGCGCGGATCGATTTCGGGGACGATGGTGGTCATGCCGAGCGCGGGATTGAAGAGCGCGAAAATCGGCAGCATCGGCAGATCGATTTCGCCGGGGGTGATGTCGTAGGTGTCGCGGATGAGGCGGACTTGGGCATCGAACATGCCGTGTTCGTAGCAGACGCCCTTCGGCGCGCCGGTGGAGCCGGAGGTGAAGAGGATGGCGGCGAGTTCGTGGGGCGAACTCACCGCGGTGTCGGGCGCGAGCGGAGAGCGGGGAGCGGAGAGCGGAGAGCCGGAAGCGAGGCGGGCGGTGAGGGAATTCGGGGCGGCGGCGCGGGCGGCGACGGTGGAAAACGTTTTCCGAAACACGCGGCTGAGCAGGCGCGCGAGCGGGATGCCGACGAGGGCGCGCGGGCGCGAGCGGGCGACGCAGGCGAGGAAATTTTTCAACCCCATCCCCGGATCGATCACGACGGGGACGGCGCCGAGGCGGAAGAGCGCGAACGCGGCGGCGATGAGCGGGAGGCCTTGGCGCACCATGACGAGCGTGCGGTCGCCGCGGCGCACGCCGGCGGCGGCGAGGTGCGCCTGCCACGCGGCGACTTCGGCGTCGAGTTCGGCGAAGGTGAGCGTGAGGTAGTCGATGCGCGATGCGTCGGCGGGGCCGCGCGTGCGGCCGCGCGGGATTTTGAGCGCGGGGGTGTCCGGTTGCGCGGCGGCCATCAACGCGAGGTGGCGGGCGATGTTTGCGTTGGGCGGGGTGGTGGACACGGACGGCGCGAGGGGACGCGAGGCTCGCGCATCGGGGCGGTGGGGCAAAGAAAAACCCCGCAGCGCGAGCGGCGGGGTTGGGGAGACGCGGAAGAAAACTAACAGGATCGGGTCGCGCGGCGCGGCGGGGTCGGCGACCCCGCCCTACAACGGCACTCAGTAATCGTGCAGCGTGATCAGGCCCCAGAGGAGCGTGGTCTTCTTGCCGGTGGGGTTGCCGGCGCTGGCGATTTTGGAGGTGTCGGTGTCGACGGTCGCGGCGTTCGTGGGTTCGAAGGAGTTGGTCTCGACGGTGAGGGCGCCGCCGAGGAGCGTGGTCTGACGGCCGCCGCTGGCGGTGGCGCGCGTGGCGCAGCCGGAGGCGAACACGAGCAGCGCGAGCGCGGCGGGGAGGAGGAGCTTGGTTTTCATTGGGCGGGGAGGAGGACGCTGGGAAAGGAGAAACGGTTTCGCAAGGCCGGAGGCGGCGCGGCGCGCGTCGGGGCGAGGCGACCGCGGGCGCTCAGGCGGGTTTCAAGGCGGGCTCGTTTTGCAGGAGCGCGGCCTGCCAGGGGAGGAGCAGCTCGCCGATGTTGGCCGGGTCGCGGCAGACCTGCGCGAGTTGGGCGCGGGTGGCGATGAGGGTGGCCTCGATGCCGAGCTGATGGGCCACGCGATCGCGGTCGGCCTTGATGCGATCCTGGAGCGCGACCTCGGCCTGCGAGAGCGAGAGGTGGCTGGAATCGCGGCCGGGGCGGCGCGGGAGCGTCTGCGGATCGCGCGCGAGGCCGGCGCGGATGGCGGCGGCGAGCGAGGGGAAGAGGCGCGGGTGGCGTTTGCCGAGATTGATGTCGGCGAGGAGGGCGGCCTCGGGGGCGCCGGCCTCGGCGGCCTCGGCGATTTGGAGGAGGAGGGCGTTGCCGCAGACCTTGAAGGGCGGGGTGTCGAGGCGCTGCGCCTGCGCGTCGCGCCAGTGCCAGATGGCGTGGAGCACGCCGAGGCCGGCGCCGCGGAGGCGCTCGCTGCGGCCGATGCGCCAGTCGTGCTCGGTTGCGACCGGAAAACCAATCGCGCCGGCGTCGATCTGGGCGCGGCATTGCTGCTCGAGCCACGCGGCGCGGCCGAGTTTTTTCAATTCGCCGAGGAGGATGTCGCGCAGCGCGGGGAGGTGCCACACGTCGAGCGCCGCGTATTTGAGGAGCTTCGGCGTGATGGGGCGCTGGGACCAGTTGGCCTTCTGGCCGGATTTGTCGACGGCGACGCCGAAGTGCTCCTCGAGCAGCGAGGCGAGGCCGACGCGTTCGCGGCCGAGGAGCTGCGCGGCGAGCATGGTGTCGAAGATGCTCTTGGGGCGGAAGCCGCAGAGGTCGTGCAGGAGGCGCAGATCGAAATCGCTGCCGTGCATCACGAGGTGTTTCTTCGCGAGGACGGCGAGGAGGGCCTCGACCTTCAGGCCGGGCGCGAGGACATCGACGAGGAAAACCTCCCCGTCGACGAGGAGCTGGAAGAGGCACACGCGCGTCTTGTAGCGATACATGTTGTCGGCCTCGGTATCGAGGGAGACCTCGTCGACGCGCGCGAGGGCGGCGAGGAGCGGCGCGAGCGAGCCGGGCTGATCGAGGAGCTGAAAGGGCGGCGTGGCGGAGTCGCGGCGGGCGGGGGCGTGGCGATCAGGGTTGCGGCGATCGGCGGCGTGGGGAGCCGGCGCGGCCGGGGCGGCGGACGGCGCCTTGCCGCCGAAGAGGCGGCGCAGGCGCGGGAGAATACGGGAAATCATGCGAGGGTCGGAGCGGGGTTGTCCCACGCGGCGAGGAAGGCTTCAACCAGCAAAGCGAGATCGTCGCCGTAGCCGCCCTCGAGGATCGCGGCCGCGGGGATCGGCGGCGCGCCGGGCGCGGGGCGGGCCTCCGCGAGCCAGCGGCCGAGGGTCGCGAAATCCTCGCGCTCGAGCGTCATCGCCGTGATCGGATCGCGCACGGAGG
>JBEANZ010000151.1:0-6215 GCA_041165185.1 Verrucomicrobiota bacterium
TCCGCAACGCCACCTACCGCGCCGACGAGCTCGGCCATCTTTCCGAAGCCTTCGACCAGATGGCCCGCGGCCTCGACGAACGCGACCGCGTCCGCGACCTGCTTGACAAGAACGTCTCCCCGGAAGTCGCCGCCCAACTCCTTCGCGACGGCGCCACCCTCGGCGGCGAGGAACGCGAGGTCACCATCCTCTTCGCCGATCTCCGCGGCTTCACCACGCTCAGCGAAAAGCTCACCCCGCACGAACTCCTCACCCTCCTCAACCGCTACCTCGACCGCATGAGCGCCGCCATCGAGGCCCACGGCGGCGTGATCGACAAATACATCGGCGACGCGATCATGGCCCTCTTCGGCGCCCCCGTCGCGCAACCCGACGCCGCCGACCGCGCCCTCGCCGCCGCCCTCGCGATGGAAAAAGCCCTCGTCGCGCTGAACGCCGAACTCGCCGCCGAAGGCATCGCCCCCCTCGCCATCGGCATCGGCGTGAACACCGCGCGTGTGGTGGCCGGCAACATCGGCAGCACGCGCCGCCTGAACTACTCCGTCCTCGGCGACGGCGTAAACATCGCCAGCCGCCTCCAGTCGCTCACGCGCACCGCCGACTATCGCACGGATCTGATCACGAGCGCCGCGACGCTCGCCGCCCTGCGTGCCCCGGAAAAAATCACCCCCCGCCCGCTCGGCAAAGTCCCCGTGAAAGGCCGCGCCGAACCCGTGGAAATCTTCGCCCTCGGGTAGTGCCCGACTGCGGCCGCTTCTCCCGGTTGACGGCCGTTGCGCAGCCTGCGCCTCTGCCGGAGCGGCGGCTTTCCAGCCGCCGGATTTTAGCGGCCGCCGAACTTTGCGCGACCGCCGCGACGTCAGGCGACCGCCAACCCGGGCGGCTAGAAAGCCGCCCCTCCGGGGGACCCGTCCGCTGAAAGTTGCGCCGCCGCGCCCACACCACATCGCCGCCATGACCCAACGCGCCGTCGGCACGACTCACGCCGCCCCCACGGCTCCCGCCACCGCAAAATCTGCGGCTCCCTGAATCTGCGGGAACCCTGCTCGAAACTTGCGCGCCGCGCCGACCCTCCAGCCCAAATTTCGTCCTCCCCCTCCCCCACGATCTCCGCGCCCTCCTCGCTTCAGTCGTGCCTTGCCGGCTCAAGCGGCCCGCTTGCGCCGCAACCGTCGCAACGACTCGACCGCCGACACATGAAGCGTGTGAATATCGATCGTCCCGTCGTCATCGCGAATGATCGTAATCGTCCGCAATTTCGGCAGCAGCCCGATGTGATCGGACGTCGGCACGTCGTAAGCCCGGCCGCTCGTTGTCACGACGCGGAACGGCGCAAACGGCACCCGGCCCGCCCGCTCCTTGATCATCGCAAACAAAACCGTCTGCGGCGCACCCGCCTCGGAAGGTTCGGATTTCATGACCCGCACGCTGCCCGCCCTCGGTGCGCCGTCAACCCCTCGGCCCGCTCGGAACCGCCCCGCTCACGACCGTAGCGCGCGTTCCCACTGCCCCGCTAACCCAAGTTCGCCGCACGCGCGACCGATCATCGCGCCGTCGATGGCATCCGGGTTGACCGCCAGCATGCCGCGAATGTCGCGCAGATGTTTGTCGCCGCCACCCTCGCGGAAAAACTCGAGCTTCCACAGGATGACGTATTCCGGCGGCGCGAACCAAACCTCGTCTTCGCCGATGCGCCCGAGCCGGCGGTGCGCGAACGCCCACGCCCAATAGGCGTGACGCCGCGACGGATAAAAATCCGCCTTCTGCCCGCTCGCAAAGTGGATCACGTTGAAGTGCCCCCGTGTCGGCCGCGCGATCTCGACGGCGAACACGTCGGGCGGCGGCACATAGTAGTTCTCCGCGGGAAACAATCCGGCCAGCACGCCCGCATCCCCGGGCTCGAGATGCACCACCAAATCCACGTCGAGCGTGAGCCGCGGCTCGCCGTAGAAAATCGACGCAAGCGAACCCGACACCATGTAGCGCAGCCCAGCCCCGTGCAGCGGCCGGACAAACAGGCTGAAAAGATCAGGTGTTTCCACGCAGGTAAATCCGGGCGAGTTCCTGTTCGAGCCGCGCCTCGGGCCACGTGGGATGCTGTGCCCGAAGCGCGTCGCGCTTCCAGCCGCGCGCCCGCCGCCGCAATTCGGCCGCCAACTCGGAACGGCCCGACCCCCCGAGGCGCCGCCACGCCGTGATCTGGAGCGGATGCGGCGCATCGGAAACCGGATTTGCGGGCGGGAGAGTCACTCGGAAAAATCGTGCGAACCCCGCGCGTGGCGCGCAAGCCCGCCGTCACGGCCGGGGAATCCACGAGGGCGACAGGAAGTGAGGCCAGCGGCCTGAGTGGCAGGGCGTCCCGCCCATGGATTCGGAGACGAGCGGGCCTGCGGCTCCGCTCGTCTCCGGGCGAGAGGCCCGTGCCACTCAAGCCGCGATCCGACCGACCTCTCTTCCTGTTACATCCGGATTTCACCGCGATTTCATCCTGACCTCACACGGCCCGCACAACGCCCGCGCAAACTCGCCGGCATGGATTCACTCCAGCCCGCGCCGGCGTCCGCCTCGCCCTCACCCCCGCTCAACTCCCCATCGCTCCTCGCCGCGCTCGCCGTCTCGTCGGTCCGCGTGGTGGCGGCGCGCGCCCTCGCCGTTGCGCTCGGCACCGCACTCGTCGGCTGGCTGACGCTGAAACTTTTTCCCACGCTCGAGCTCGACCTCTTCTCCCGCAGCGCCGCCACGCTCGCCGCGCTCTTCACGGGCTCGCCCGTGCAACGCGTCGCCGAAGGCTGGGCGCTCCCGGCCGCCGCGGCGCCCGTCGTCGTCACCGCCGCGTGCAGGGCCGTGGATTTTTTCCTGATGGTCGCCGTCCTCCTCGGCTGGCGCCTCGGCCGCACGCGGCTCGGTGAACACCTTCTGCGTGACGTCCTCCGCGAGCTGCGCATCACCGCCGACCTGCCGCAGCGCCACCGAATACACGAGCCCGATGCGCCGCTCCACGAGTTCGGCAAAGGCGACCTCGGACTTTTCCTCGGCGTAACGACGGAGCAATGCGACATCTTCGATCATGGGGGCGATGCACCGTAGCAGTCACCCGCGCCGAAACCGGACAAAATAAATTCGCCCGCGAGGCCGTCACGCGAGGCGCGATTCCCGTTCGGCGCCAAAGATGCGCTCGCATTTCCCCTCTACGCCGCCAAAGCATGGCACCCGAATGACACGGCGAATTTCCCACGCGATGACTAAGCTCGGCCGGGGTGCCGCAGCGGCCGACGTGCAACGCGTGTTTCCCGAAATCCTGCGCGGCGGGGATCCGCTGGGGGAGTTTTTCCTGGCCTCCGTTTCTCCGGCGGATCGGCGCGCGCAGGGTGCCACGTTCACGCCCGCCTGGCTCGTCGACCTCCAGCTCGACCAAATTGCTACGAAGGGCGCGCCCGCGCGCGTTGTCGATGCCGGGGCCGGCTCCGGCCGTTATGCCCTCGCAGCAGCACGCCGTTGGCCGAAGGCGACGGTCGTCGCCGTCGAAAAAGATCCCGCGCTCGCCGAGGCCATCCGCATCAACGCCCATGCGGCCGGCCTCTGTGTCCACGTCGTGTGTGAAGACTACCTCGCGTTTACGCTGCCGCAGATCGCCGGCGTGACCGCGTTTGTCGGCAATCCGCCTTACGTGCGCCACCACGACATTTCGGTGAAGGACAAGGCGTGGTATTCCGACCGGATGCGCCGCCTCGACCTGCCGCACAGCCAGCTCGCCGGCCTGCATCTCTATTTTTATCTCCAGTCGTTTCTTCTCTCCCAACCGGGCGACTGCGGGTGTTTTGTCACCGCTGCCGAATGGCTGGAGACCAACTACGGCGAGGGGATGCGCGCGCTGTTCTGCAACATGGGCGGCGACGGCCTCGTCCGGGTCGATCCCGCCGAGCAGCTATTTTCGGACGCGCTCACCACCTCGGTCATCGCGACGTGGGGTCGAGCCGCCACGGATCGCGTGGAGATCAGCGACCTCGTCGAGCGCACGCCGCAAACCCAGTTTCACACCCCGCGCGAAGAGTTGCGGGCGCTCGCCAAGTGGCCGGGCTACGGCCAACCCCTGCCGCCGCCCGCCGCCGCCGGACCGGTGCTCGGGGATTTTTTTCGCGTCAGCCGCGGTCAGGTCACCGGCCTCAACGAAATCTGGATCGCCAACACCGAGACGGAAAAACTCATCCCAACACGCTACCTGTTTCCCTGCGTCACCGACGCCGCCGAAATCATCGACGCCGGCGGTGTGCTCCGCGACGCCACGGCCCTGCGCCGCGTGATCGATCTACCGGCCGACTTGGGCGAGTTGTCCGCCGCCGAACGGGGTAAGGTCGACGCGTTCCTTGAGCGCGCGACGCGCGCCGGCGCGGAACGTTCCTACGTCGCCCAACATCGACGCCCGTGGTGGCGCGTCCGGCTGCCGGCGCCGGCGCCGATCGTGATGAGTTACATGGGCCGCCGGCCGCCGCGTTTCGCGCGCAACGCCTGCGGCGCCCGCCTCATCAACGTCGCCCACGGCCTCACCCCGCTGCACCCCATCACGATCAGCGCGCAGGACCGGCTCGTCGCGTGGCTCAACCACAACGTCGCCGTCACCGGCGGTCGCACTTACGGCGGTGGCCTCGTGAAATTCGAACCGGGCGACGCCATGAACATCCCGTTGCCCGACGGCGCGGCGACATTTTCCGCCGCATGAGCCCGTCGCCGCCGCGCTGGACCGCGAAGCAACTCGCGGCGGACGCCGCCAAATCGGCCGCGGCGTTTCGCACCGAACGCCTCGCGCCCACCGCCGACTGGCAGGTGCATTTCGCGCGCTCGCGGGAGCGCTTTACCGCGCTGTTCACCACGCTCGGCGAACTCACGCCGGCTGGAATCACCGACGCTTCGCTCGCGGCCGCGCTAAAGGACGATCTCGGCGAGGCGCTGCGCTACCTGTCGGGGCCGCCCGTCTCGGACGATGATTTGAAAGTTCTCGCCGAGGTGCCGACGCTCGCGCCCGGCGCGCTCGCCGCCGATCCGGTGCGGCTCCGGAAAGTTTTCGCCGTCATTGAGCGCACGATCGATCCGTTTCGTTTTCCTTGGGTCGTCGCGCGCCGCGCGCCGACGGCGGATGAAAAGTTGGCGGCGTTGCTCGCGTCCTCCGTGCTCCTCGCGGCGCAGCGGATGTCCACCGCCCGGCGGGGCGACGGCAAGACCGCGCAGGAGGCGTTGGTGAAGGACTACCTCACGTCGTTGAAATTTGAGGAAGTTGCCCGCGTTCCGATTTCGACGCTGGTCGAAGGACCGCGGAAAAACGAATTCTGCGGCGAGACCCTCCTCGGCAGCCGCAAGGCCGACGTGATCCTGCGTCTAGCCGATACGCGGCTCATGCCGATCGAGTGCAAGGTTTCCAACTCGGCGACCAACTCCGTCAAACGCCTCAACAACGACGCGGCTGCAAAGGCGGCCGAGTGGCTGAAGACTTTCGGCACCCACCAAGTCGTCCCGACCGCCGTCATCAGCGGCGTCTTCAAGGTGAACAATCTCCTACAGGCACAAGACGCCGGCCTGACGCTTTTTTGGGCGCACGACTTGGCGAAGCTCGGCAGGTTCGTCGCTTCGACCAAAGGCAAGTAGAAGGCGTGCGACCCGGGTGGGCGCGCAGGGCCTCGGCGGTCGCCCCCCGCCCCGCGCTTGCCACGACCCGCGCCCCTCCCAACCGTCGCCCACCGCCTGCCGCTCCCCGCCCTCTCTCCCCCTCTTCCCCACCGCGCCCCCTCTCCGCCCCCATGTCCTCGCGCCCCGCTCCCACTCCCGCCTCCACTGTCAACGCGCCCTTCGTCTCCACCCGCGTCCCGCTCTCGCGTCGGCGTTTCCTGCGCGGCACGGGCATCGCGCTCTCGTTGCCACTGCTCGAATCGATGCTCCCCACGTTCGCGCGCGCCGCGTCCACCGCCGCGTCCGGCACGCCCGCCTCGCCGCTCACGCCGCATGGCAAGCCCCGTCGTTTCCTCGGCATCTGCAACAACCTCGGCCTTCTCGGCGACCAGTTTTTCCCGACCACCGCCGGCCGCGATTACGCGCTCTCGCCCTACCTCGCGCACCTCGCGTCGCACCGCGCGGACTTCAGCGTCTTCAGCGGCGTCTCGCACCCCAACGTCGACGGCGGCCACCCGGCCGACGTGTGTTTCCTCACCGCCGCGCCGCACCCGGGC
>JBEANZ010000152.1:0-8843 GCA_041165185.1 Verrucomicrobiota bacterium
CATTGTCTATGGCGGGCCCGGCGGCACCGGGCATTTTCCGGTTTGCATCTTCACGCCGCCTGGCGGGGTGCGCCCGAAAGGGATCTTCCTCATGATCGTCAACCGCGGGCGTGCCGTGATCGACGAGGCGGAGAGCAAGCCGCTGCCCTATTGGCCTGCGCAGGCAATTGTCGGCCGTGGTTACGTGGCGGCGGCCTTTTCGAACGGCGACGTCGCGCCCGATGACAAGGCCGACGGATTCAAGTCAGGTGTTTTTCCCATTTTCGATCCGGCCGGTCAGCCACGAGCGCCCGACGCGTGGGCCGCGGTCGCCGCGTGGGCGTGGGGCGCGAGCCGGGTGATCGATTGCTTCGAAGCCGAACCGGGGTTGAAAGAACTGCCCATCGCCGTCGTCGGACACTCGCGCGGGGGCAAGACCGCGCTTTGGTGCGGTGCCCAGGATTCACGGGTCGCGCTCACGATCAGCAACGACTCTGGCTCCACCGGTGCTGCGCTCGCCCGCACCAAGCGCGGCGAGACCATTGCGGAAATCAACCGCGCCTTTCCGCATTGGTTCTCAGGCAACTACAAGAATTACAATCATCGCGAAGCGGATCTGCCCGTCGACCAGCATTTGCTGGTGGCCGCGATTGCCCCGCGGCTCGTCTATGTCGCGGCAGCATTCGACAATCTTCGCGCCGATCCCCTGGCGCAATTCAGGGCCGGCGTCGAGGCCGGTCCGGCCTATCGGCTCCTGGGGCGACCCGATCTCGGCGCGACCGAGATGCCGGGAGCCGATGTGGCACTTCACACCGGGGCGATCGGCTACCATGCCCATACCGGGCTGCATCGTCTCGATGCAGCCGATTGGAAGCTGTTCATGGATTTCGCCGATCGGCATCTGCGCACTGCCGCCGTTCGCACCCCATGAAACCACGGCTCACGTCGCTCTTCGTCGCCCATAACGCCGCCTTCGGGGCAATTGCTTTCGGTCTCACGACTGTCCCCGCCGTGGCGTCGCCCACACGCAAGGAGTGGGGGCGAAAAGGGTCAAACTTTGCACTTTGTCATTGAGTCAAGGGAGGATCGAAGCGACGCGGGATTCATGCGACGGCGCGATCACTGGGAAGATTAGGCCGCGCACATGCAATGCTACCTTGCAGCGACTGATCGCTGCCATCGAGGTGACCGAAGATCTCGAGCCTGGCATCGGGGGGCCTCATGGAGGAAAAAGGAGTGCAGGCGTGGCCGACTCAGAAGCCGTAGGTCGCCCGCAGCGTCCATGAATGCCGGACACGCGGGAGCAGGTAGCGCAGGATCACGCCGGGGGCGGTCGCGGAATACGGGAGGCGGTCTTCCTGGCCGAAGATGTTTTCCACGTTCAGCTGGAGATCGAGCGACTGGCCGCGGCGCAGGGCGAAGTGTTTGCCGAGCATCCCGCTCCAGGTGATCGCGCTGCGGCCGGGGATCACGGCGTCGCCGTTGGCGCTGTCGTAGCCGATCACGGCGGGGCCGCGGTAGTTGGCGCCGAGGCCGGCTCGCAGGCCGCGCGCGAGGCGCGGGGCGTCGTTGGCGAGGCGGTAGCTCGTGAAGGCGTTGAAGGTCGTCGCGACGTGCGCGAAGGGCGACTTGCCCGTGCCGCGCAAAAACGGATCGGCGACGGAGAGGCTGTAGGCGTAGACGTCGGCGAAGGTGGCGGGGTTGGTCACGAAGTCGCGCTGCGGCGTCGCGTCGCGCGTGCGCACGAAGGTCGCGACGGCGGCGGGCGTGTCGTCGAGGCGCGCGGTGCTGCGTTCCCAATCGGATTTCACGCCGCGGAGGAAGGCCATCGAGTTGGAGAGGATGTCGGCCTGCTTGAGCTGGTTGCGGGCGGCGTTGAGGGTGACGCTCCAGCCGGGCGCGAGGCGGCCGGTGATCTCGATTTCGGTGCCGCGGCCGGCGAGTTCAGAGGAGTCGCGCGCGGCGTCCCCGGAGGCGCTGAGGAGCGTGATGCCGGCGGCGGTCACGGCGGCGGGGAGCGGCTGGCCGCGGGCGCGGAGCGTCGCGAGCACGGCGTTCGCGGCGGTGACGATGCTGTTCATGGGGGTGTTGAGCGCCGGCTGGAACTGGTTGGCGCCGTCGGCGCGGTAGAGGTTCACATTGGCGGAGAGTCGGCCGCCGAGGAGGTTGAAGCGCACGCCGTAGTCGCGGCCGTCGCCCTCGATGGGCGGGATGACGGACGCCAAAATGGTCTTGGTGCTCCCCTGTGGAAACACGCTCTGCGACTGGTTGTAGGAGAAGCCGAGCCACGGCAGCGCGGTGACCACCGTCCCGAGCGTCTTGGTCGCGCCGGTGTTGACGGTGCGGAGCGCGTTCTCGAAGCGATAGGGGCGGATGAGCCACGCGTTGGTGGAGTTGGGCACGCGCACGCCGCCGGCGTTGGCGTCCATCACCTCGGCGCGATCGCGGCGGTAGCCGCCGGTGAGCACGAGGCGGTCGCCGGCCCAGCGGCTTTGCAACGCGAGCATGCCGCTGGTGTTTCCTTGGGCGACCCACGGGGAAATGGAATTGAAGACGAAGCCGGCCTTCATCCCCGGCGACTCCGGGATCGGGTTGGCCCACGGGTCGAGGCCGCCGCGCACGCCGCCGGGCCGGTTGAACTCGAGGTAGGTGCGGCGGAAAATGATGTTGGTCGCGGAGTCGATGGGCTGGGAGTTGCCGGGCGCGAGGTTGTATTCGGCGATGACGCCGTTGCCAAACATCGTTCGCTCCTTCTGCCACGCGGCGGCGAGGCTGTGGCGCCCGAGCCACGCGCGGCGGCGAGAGAGATCGAGCTCGTAGCCGGCGGTGGCGCGCCACGTCTCGACGCGTTGGTTGAAGAGCTGGCGCTGCGCCTGACCCTGCACGTAGGGCAGGCCCACGAAGGCGTTGGCTCGCGCGATGTCGGGCAGCAACGTGCCGGGCAGGCGGCCCGCGGCGATCACGGAATCGCCGTCGGCGAAATACGCGCCGGGCACCACGGGGTTGGGATCGCCGACGGCGTTGAGATTGGCCTGCGTGAAGCCGCGGAAATACTCCGTCCGCGACCAGCCGAGCTCGATGCTCACGGGACCGGCGCGCTGATCGATGAAAACGGAGGCGAGCGTGTAATCGTTGTTCGCGCTGCGGCCGGGCCCGGGGAGGTAGGCGTTGGCGGGGAATGCGCGGCCCCAAAAAGGATCGTCGATCGTGCCGCCGGAGGGCGCGGCGCCGGCGCTGATCGTTTCAAAAAATCCCGGCCCCTGCGTGCCCGCGAGATCGGGGCGCATGTCGGCGCCGGTGGTCGAGAGGCGAAAAGGCTGCGCGCGGATCTGCGGCGCGTAGACAGCCTGCAGCGTGTTGATGACGCGCAGCAGCGAGGGCGCGGGATTGGTGGCGGGCTGGAGCGGGTTTGGGGCGGGCGGTGCGCCGTTCAGCACCCAGCGCGAGAAACCGAAATCCGAGTGCGGGAAATTGCCGGGCGTCACCTGCTCGCGCACCATGCGCTCGACGCCCGCGCGCACCTGCGTGGTCTTGAACGGCTGCCAGGTCGTCGCGACCGCGACGCCCTTGGCCTTGAGCATCTCGAACTCGAACCAGCCCTCGCGATCCTCCCACATGGCGTTGGTGCGCAGCGCGAGCTTGTCCTTGATCAGCGGGAACGCGAAGTCGGCCTCGGTGCGTTTTTTCGCCCAGCGGCCGACCGTGAGCTGCGCGGATTTCTGGCGGCCGTTGAGCACGGCGCGCTTGGAGTTGAGGTTGAACGCGCCGCCGGGCCGGCTCGCTCCGTAGAGGATGGAGTTGGGCCCGCGCGAGACGTCCGCGCGATCGACGTTGAAGCGGTCGTTGGCGAGGATGCCGCGGCCCTGGACCATGTTGGGCAAATAGTCGCGCGTGATGACCGACTCGGTGAAACCGCGGATGGTGGCGCGCACGTCCCACGCCTGCGCGAGATTGCCGGAGTCGGAGCGGTCATTTTCGGAGCTCGTCGCAAACTTGAGCATGTCGGCGACGTTCTCCGCGCCGATGTCGTCGAGGAACTCGCGCGTGAGCACGGAGATCGCGGCGGGCGTGTGAAAGAGCGACGCGTTCATGCGCGTGCCGGAGAGCGTGTTGGCGGCGCGGTAGCCTTCGTCGCCCACGGTGGAGACGAGGAAGGGGGAGAGCTGGACGGTCTCGGCGTCAGAGGACGCGGTGGACTTGGTGGGGGCAGACGCGGGAGCGGGAACGGGAACGGAAGTCTGCGCGAGCGCGCACGTGGCGGAACAGAATGCGAACACGACGGAGCGGAGCGGAGTCTTCATGGGGAACGGGACGCGCGGGGTGGCGCGGCGGGGTGGCGGGGCGACGGGGCGGTGGAAAACAGAACCGCGTCGCGAATGAGCTTCAAGCCTGCGCTGGCAACAGTCGTGGACGAGGCGTCCCGCCTCGTGGTTCGGCTGGTTGGCGAAAAGCAAACTCGGTCAAGCACGAGGCGAGATCCGAACGCGGCGACAGGAGTGTCGCTGATCCGGTCGGCGATCCGGATCGGCGGCACTCTTGCCGCCGGCCAAAGCACGAGGCGAGACGCCTCGTCCACGACTGGACTCTGCTACCGCGCGAACATCGTGTGCTTTGCGTCGCCGCCGCTCAGCACGTAGGCGGCGAGGTCGAGCACCTCGTCCTTCGTCAGCATATTCAGCAGCATCGGTGGCATCGGGGAAATTTTCGAGGGCTCGATGCTCTTCACTTCTTTGCGATCGACGCGCGTCGTTTTGTTCGGCTCCGAAGGATCGGGGCAGATGACGACGGTGTCGCCTTGGAGATTCGTGACGACGCCGACGACCGTGGTGCCGTCGAGCTTCGTGAGCACGCTCGGCACGAACTGCTCGTTGATCTCTTTGCTCGGGTTGAGCACCTGGTCGAGGAAGTCGTGCGCGCTGTAGCGGCCGCCGGCGCCCGTGAGATCGGGGCCGGTCATGCCGCCCTCGTTGCCGAAGCGGTGGCAGGCGAAACACGCGGCGGCGCCGAACATCTTCCGGCCGCGCTCGAAATTGCGGTGGTGCATCCCGCCCTTCGCGGCGGCGCTGAGGTCGTCGAGCGTCCAGTTCGTCGGCGTGCGGCCCGTGAAGACGTCGCCGAGATTCTCGACGACGGATTTGCGCTCGGGCTTGCGCGCGATGAGATCGGCGAGGGCGGTTTTCTCGGCGTCAGTGAAGGTCGCGAGCGCGTCGTTGCGCACGAACTCGATGAACTGGTCGAAGCTCGCGCCGCCGCGGTAGTTCACGGCCTTGAGCAGCCACTCGAGGTAGGCGGTGCGCGTGGCGATGGTCCAGCCGGCCTTCAACATTCGCAGCGAGCGCGCATACTCGATCTGCTCCTCCTGCGTAGGCGCGGCCTTGATGAGCGCGAGGGCCGTTGTCGCGACGGTGGGACTCTGGAGATAGACGAGCGTCTCGCAGAGCAGCCAGTTGGCCTCGCGCGTCGCGGCGGGGAACAACGGATCGAGTTTCGTGATGAGCGATTTCACAGTCGCGTCGTCGGGCCGGCCGAAGCGGTTGAGCGCGATCTGGATGGTGCGGAGGTGGGTGATCTGGCGCGCGGCGTCGAGCTTGGCGTGATCGAGCTTCATCAGCGCGGCGAGGATCGCGGTGCCGCGCGCGGCGTCGACGGGCGGCGTGTCGGCTTTGCGGTGCGGCGGGCAGACGCCGGTCGCGTGGGCGAGCGCGAGCAGCGCCTCGACCTGGATCGCGGGATCGCGTTCAGCGAGCGCACGGTCGGCCCATGCGGAAACGGGCTGGTGCTCCACCGCGATGCGCGCGGCCCAGCGGATGGCGCGGTCGGCGTGGCCGAGGTGCGGCCACGCTTTTGCGACGGCGGCGGGATCCTGTTTGCCGTGGAACGCCTCGAGTGAGCGGCGCAGATCGCGGGCGGGGCTGGCGGCGGGTTTCTCGGTGTCAGGTGCGGTGGACTCGGTGCCGGTGTAGGTCACGCGATAGACGCCCGACTGCACGCGCCGGCCGCCGATGGCGAAATACATCGCGCCATCCTGCGGGTGGATGATCGCGTCGGTGAGCGGGAGCGGCGTGCCGGAGATGAACTCCTCCTTCGTCGCGGTGTAGCTCGCGCCGTCAGGTGTAAGGTGGACGGCGTAGAGTTTGCCCCAGCTCCAATCGAGGGCGAAGAGCGCGCGCTGGTATTTCACGGGGAACTTCGCGCCGTAGCCGAAGACGGTGCCGGTGGGCGAGCCGGGGCCGACGTTGACGACTGCGCCGAGGTTGTCGGGGTAGAACTCGGGACGCTTGCCGGCGCCGTTGCGCCAGCCGAACTCGCCGCCGCTGATGACGTGGTTGATGCGCGTGGGGCGATACCAGGAGGTGTTGAAGTCATACTCCATGTCGGCGTCGTAGGTGAAGAGCTCGCCGTCGCGATTCACGGCGGCGTCGAAGATGTTGCGGAAACCGGAGGCGTAAGCCTCGAAGGTTTTCCCGTCGGGCGTGAAGCGATAGATGATGCCGCCGGGCGCGAGCACGTCGCGCATGAAGCCGCGGCCGTCGGGCATGCGCGGCAGCAGGTGGTCCTCGCCCCAGAGGCGCGGCACTTGGGAACTGGCGGCGAGTTGCGTGGCCTTGGAGCCGTTGCCCGTGATTAAGTAGAGCGCCTTGCCGTCGGGCGTCGGCACGATGGCGTGGACGCCGTGATCGCCGCGCGCCTCGATGGCGCGGAGGAGCTCGACCTTGTCGAGGCGGTCGTCGCCATCGCTGTCGGTGATGCGATAGACGCCGCTCGGAATCTTGTTCTCGTAGTCGTTGACGCCGACGTAGAGCGCCCCGAAGGCGAACGCCATGCCGTTGATCGCGCGGATGTCGGCGGGCATGCGCTCGACGGCGGAGCGCTCGAGCGTTTTGCCGGGCGCCGGCGGCGTGAAGCGGTAGAGCCCGCCGTATTGATCGCTCGCGTAGATGCGGCCGCGGTCGTCGGCGCAGAGGTTGACCCACGAGCCCTGCTCGGCGCCGGGCACCGAGTAGATCAGCTCGACGGCGAAACCGGGCGCGGCCTTGATGCGCGAGACGGGCGTGGCCTTGTTCTCATTGATCGCGGGGCCAACGGCGGCGGGGCGTTCGGGAGCGGCGGCCTTTTTCTTGCGCGCGTCGGGCGCCTGGGCGAACGCCACGGTGACGGCGGTGAAAGTCAGGAGCAGGAGACGGAGGGATTTCATGAGGGGGAAAGGGAGAGACGGACGGGGAAACAAAAGGACTTCGGTCGCCGAGGGCACGACCAGATTATTCTCCCGCAGATTCAGGCAGCCACAGATTGAAATCTGCGGAGTCCCGAATGCGCGGGAAAATCGTTTGAAGAATTTTCAAATCAGGGCCGGCGATTGAAGTAAACCACGGCGTTCCTCGATTCGCGGCCCGCGAGGATGAGGTCAGTGCGGCCGTCGCTATCGAGGTCGACAGCCTTGAGATCGTAGGCTTCCTGTTTGTTGCCGGTATCGATGTCGTGCGGGGTGAAATTTCCGCGACCGTCGTTCTCATACCAGCGGACCACGTGCGCGGTGTAGGACGCGACCGCGACATCGAGATCGCCGTCGCCGTCGAAATCGCCGATGGCGAGGGCGTGCGGCGTGGCAAGATCAGCGTCGATCACGTGCTTCTTCCAATCGGGACCTGAAAACCAGTAGACGCCCTTGCCGTGACCAGCCGCGCCGACCACGTCGATGCGGCCGTCGCGATCAACATCGGCGGCGCGGAGGTTCGTCGCGCCTTTTTCCTGCGCGATGAGGTGCTTCGTCCACGGCGCGTCGGCGGTCGCGCCGCGTTTCCACCACGTGAACGTGCCGCCGCCGGAATCGCCGAGCAGCACGTCCCCTCGCCCATCGCCGTCGATGTCGGCGAAATCCAAATAATGCGGCCGGCCGTCGGCGCCGGCGCGCGTGATCACCTCGCGGCGCGGTCCGTCCGGCGCGGCGAGGTCGAACCACGCCACGCTGTTGGGAAACGCCGGGCCGCTGATGCTGTCGGCAATCACGTCGGTGCGGCCGTCGCCGTTCACGTCGGCGGCGTGGAGGCCGTGGATGCCGTTGAGGTCGCGATCGACGACGTGGAGTTTCCAATTGCCGCCGCCGCGCCGCGGATTTTCGAGCCACGCGACGCTGAAATCGGGACCGACCGGCTCGGGCGCCGCGGCCTTGCCGGCAACGGGCGGTTTCCGAAACTCGATCCACGGAATCTGGTAGCGGCCGAGCGCGAGATCGGCGGCGCCATCCGCGTTCGCGTCGAGCGCCACGCAGTAGAGCAGCTTGCCGTCCTTCGCGTCGAAGAGCGTGTCCATTTTCCAGTTCGCGTGGTCGATCGCGAAAACCTTGGTGACGCCCATCGCGATGAGGCGGCGCTGGCCGTCGCCATTGGTGTCGATGGCCTCGACGCTCCAGATCGACTCGGGCAGCGGAAACGCGCGGCGCTCCCACATGAGCGTTTCCTTTTTCGCGGGCGCCGTCGTCGTCACCGTCGCCCGCTCAAACACTGCGCCGGACAAATCCAGCTCGTAGATCATGCCCTCGTAGCTGGCGACGTAGAGCCGCCCGCGCTCGTCCTGCGCAAACGACACCACGCCCTCCGGTGCCGTCGCGATCTGGCGCAGCGCCTCGAGTTTCCCGTCGCGGTGCGTGAGTCCGAAAATCATGCGCGAGGTGTAGTCGCCGAAAATGTAGACGCCCTCGAAAGACGACGCCTTGTCGCCGTGATAAACGAAACCACCCGTGACCGAGTTGCCGTAGCGCCGCCGATAGGCCGCGACCGGCGGCGTGTAGCTTTCACCCGCGCGGCGGCGCAGATTCGAGAACGGCTCAAAGCCCTCGATAACATTCCACCCGTGGTTCTCGCCGC
>JBEANZ010000153.1:0-4352 GCA_041165185.1 Verrucomicrobiota bacterium
CGCTCTTGCGTGATCCTCAGCGTCTGGCCGGCGGCGAGTTGCGCGAGGGCGACGGCGAGTTTCTTCGCGATGGCGGACGCATCCGAGGCGTAGCGCGCGACGGCGGGGACGAGGTAGCCGAGAAACGGATCGTCTTCGCGGCAGATCACCGAGAGGTCGCGCGGAATCGCGAGGCCCGCACGCGGCAGGACGGTGAGCGCGGCGGGGATCGCGTAGGATTTGGTGACGAAGAGCGCGGTCGGGCGCTGTGGCAGGGCCGCGAGGCGGCGCAGCCGCGCCTCGATTTGGGCGAGCGAGCCGTCGTGTTCGAGAAGGAGCGGCGGCGGCGCGGCGGCCGGGCGCGCGGCGGCGAAGGCGTCGCACGTCGTCGCGTCGGCGGCGGAGCCGGTGCGTTGGAGGAGGATCGCGGTGCGCGCGTGGCCGGCGGCGGCGAGGGTGACGGCGGCGTGTTGCGCGATCGCGGCGTGGTCGTAGCCGATGGAGGGCAGCGCGATGCCGGCGAAGACGGAGCCGACCACGAGCACGGGCAGGCCGCGCGCGGCGAACCAGGTTTGCTGCGCGAGCGTGCTGCTGAAAATCACCCACGCCGCGCGCGGGTGGGCGGCGACGAGTTTTTCCAGGGGCGCCTCGGGCCGGGCGCGGTAGTGCGCGCCGCCCTCGCTGAGGACGAGGGCGAGACCGGAGCGTTGCAGGAGCGGCCGCAGCTCGCCGATCCAGCGCGCGACGGAGGGGCGGAGCGACCACAACGGCTCCGGCAACAACAGCACGACGGTCGTGACGCCGCGCGCGGCCGGGCGGCGATCCGGACGCACGCGCACGGTGGTCGCGCGTCCCTGCCCCGTCACGATCAGGCCGCGGCGGGCGAGCTCGGCGAGCGCGGCGCGCAGCGTGGTGCGACTGACGATGAGTTCGTCGCACAACTCACGCTGGCTCGGCAGCCGCCCCGCCCACCGCGCCTCGCGCAACCCGCGGTGCAGGTGGCTGACGGTCTGGCTCACGAGGGTCGTGCGCTGCGGCAACGGATGGGGCGTCATGGTCGCGCGAGAGACGTGGACGCGCCAGCGGCGGTTCTCAACCCGCAACTGCCGCGCGTCCTCACGGCGTCGCGCCGCCCGCGCCGCAGCATTGCCACGGCCGGCGCCGCGCCCCACGGTCGCGCGCATGGATGCGCCCGCGCCCGCGCCGGAGGATTTCCCCCGCACCGCGAAAAAACCCAGCTACCCGATCCGCGACGATCTGCGCGCCTATCTCACCCACTACCGCCGCGAGCGCGCGTTGCCCGTCACCTACGAGCGGCTCCGCGGCTTCCACGAATCCAGCGCGCTCCCCGACGAACACGGCCGCCCCACGCTCTGGCACACCGTGATCTACGAACCCGCCGAGATGCGCCACCTCAACGACGATCTCCGCCGCATCTACGCGCTCCTCAAGGTCGACGGCGACATGGCCGTCATCAGCCACCTCTACGTCGACCGGATCGATTTTTGCACGTTTGGGAACTCCACGCCGTTTCGGGTCCGCATCGTCAACGCCTATAACGACAACCAGGACTACTTTTACGTGAAGAAGGCCGACGCCTCGCGCGTTTATGGCCTCGAACTCGAACACCTCCTCTCGCCCAACCGCCTCAACTTCATCACCAGCGACGGCACGCTCGTCGAGGAGCACGTCGCCGGCGTGCCCGGCGACATATTCATCCGCGACTGGCTCGGCCGGCGCCCCGAGCTCAAGCCCATCCGCGTCGCGAAGGAACTGGTGAAGTTCAACGAGCGCTGCTTCGTGCGCCTGCTCGGCGACATGCGCTCCTATAATTTCGTCTTCGTCGTCACGCCCGATTTCGAGGAGGCGCAACTGCGCATCCGCGCGATGGATTTCGACCAGCAGAGCTACGCGGGGCGGAAAAATTTCTACCTCCCGCAGTTCTTCAAGGAAAACGTCTCGCTCGTGAATTTCTGCACGCACCAGCTCCGCGCCGAGACCGCCAACCAATACCGCCGCGAGGAACAGACGCTCCTCCTCCAACGCGCCGCGCTCGCCTCCGAGCGCCTCGGCTCGCTCCTGCACGGCATGGCGCGCGATCCGATTTCGCCGCCGGAGAAGATCGCGGCGCTGCGCGAGGAACTGGCCGAGCATTTCCAACGCGACGACTACCGCCGCTGCGAATCGATGGGCGCGCTCGTCCGCGAAAACCTCGAGTCGATCCGCCGCGCGACGGGCCGCCCCGTGGTGCCGGAACTGGTGCCGGAGTGAGCGCGGCGCGGCCGGGGTGGGCGTTCCCGCCTTGTATTGGAAATAGCGGCCCGCTTTGGTCGCCCGCGTGAACTCCCCCACCCCGACCGCGAGCGCGCGCCTGCGCGTCGGCGCGTGTGCAATCGCCATCCTCACGGCGGCCATGCGGTTGACTGCGCAAACCTCGCCCCCGGTGATCGCCGGCGTCTCGGCCAGCGCGACGACCGTCACCGTCGGCAACCCGGTAACGATTACGGTCGACGCTTCCGGGACCGGCCCCCTGACCTACCTATGGCGGTTCAACCGCAATCTCCTCTTCAGCAACGGAGATTTGCGCACGCTTACATTCTTAAGCGCCACACCCTCTCGGGCCGGCACCTACACCGCCGCGGTCACGAATGCCGCTGGCACGTCCGTCTCGCCATCGCTCGAACTCACGGTGTCCGCCGCACCAGCCCTGCGCACGGTGACGCGTGACCCCGCGCCGCCTGCGGAGATTCTGGCCGCCACGCGCGTCGCGTTTTCCGTCAATGCCGCCGGGGCCCCGCCCCTCAGCTACGCATGGCGACGCAACGGCACGAACATCCCGGACGCCACCGACGCCACCTACGTCGTCGCCACGGCCGGCCCGGCCCATGAGGGCAACTACGATGTCGTCGTGCGCAACTCCGCCGGCACCGTCGTCTCGAGTTCGCTACCGTTGGTGCTGTCCGCGGTCCCGGTCGCGCCGGTCATCACCACGCTGGGAGTCGGCGGGCGCGTGTTCTTGGGCTCCAACGTCACTTTATCGCCCGTCGTCGGCGGCAGCGGGCCGCTGACCTACCAATGGTGGCGCGACGGCGCGCCCATTCCGGGTGCCACGGCCGCGACCTTCGCGATTCCAAATATCCAACCGCTCAATTTCGGAGACTACCGGCTGGTGGTCACCAATCCCGCCGGCACGACCATCTCGCCAATCATGATGGTGGATCCGGTTGTTTTCGTCCCGTTCCTTATCACCGCTCAACCCGTCGCCCAGTCCGCTACGCCCGGGCCCGGGAAATCCGTTTCGTTCAACGTGTCCGCGACCGGCCCGGGAGCATTGACTTACCAATGGTCCCTGAACGGTTCCTCCCTCCCCGGCGAGACGCGTTCGCAACTGGTCGTCGCGGTGACCGACGCCCGCGTGGCGGGCGATTATTCGGTGACGGTATCGATTGGCCCGCAGCGCCTCACCTCTACCCCCGCCCTGTTGACGGTCCTTGCCCCGCCAATAATCACCACCCAACCCGTGGGCTTCACCGGGCTGATCGGAAAGCCCGTTACCTTCACCACCGCCGCTATCGGCAGCACCCCTATCACCTTTCAGTGGTTCAAGGACGGCGTCCCCGTCCCCGGCGCGACCTCCGCCACCCTCGCGTTGGCCAGCCTCCAGCCCGGTGACGCCGGTGCCTACACGGCCGCCGTCACCAATCCCTCCGGCACCACCCGCAGCTCCGTCGCCACCCTCGCCGTCGTCGCCTCGCTCGATCCGCCGGTCATCACCGCGCAACCGCAGTCGCTAACCACCACGCGCAGCGGGACCGCCGCGGTCGAGGTCACGGTGAAGGGCACCGAGCCGTTCATCTACCAGTGGTATTTCAACGGCAACCCGACCGGCGGCAATTCCCCGACCTTACGCATGGCCGACGTCCCGGCGGCCTTCGGCGGCACCTTTTGGGTCGTCGTCAGCAATCCCGCCGGCACGGTGCAAAGTGACAAGGTCACGATCACCGTCGTCGGCGAATTGGCCATTCTCAAGCAGCCCACCCCCCAGACGGTCAACTCGGGCGGCGCCGCGACTTTCACCGTCACCGCGATCGGTGGCGGACCGATTGCCTACCAATGGTTTCACGGCAGCGCACCCGTGCTGGGCGCGACCAACGCCACGCTTGTGGTCGGAAACGTGAATATCGTCAGCGCTGGCACCTATTTTGTGCAGGTCTCCTCCGGGATCGCGCCTCCTTTGCAACGCGCCACCTCCACCGTCGTCGCCCTCACCCTCAACGGCACGCCCCAACCCCCGGTCATCGACATCCCGCCGCAAGGCCAGACCGTCGCCGAAGGCGCCACCGCCACATTTTTCGTCGAGGCCCGCAACGCCG
>JBEANZ010000154.1:0-5208 GCA_041165185.1 Verrucomicrobiota bacterium
CGGTTTCCGCGGCGGCCTCGTCATCGCCATCGCCGTGATCTTCCTGCTGCTCGCGGCGAATTTCCAATCGCTGCGCCTCTCGCTCATCGTCGTGGCCACAATTCCCGCCGCGCTCGCGGGCTCCGTCATCGCGCTGAAATTCACCGGCACCACGCTCAACATCCAATCCGCGATGGGCACCATCATGGCCGTGGGCGTCGCCGTCGCGAACGCGATCCTGCTCGTGACCTTCGCCGAGCGTGCCCGCCTCACGAGCGGCGACGCCCTCGCCGCCGCCACCGAAGGCGCGCGCAGCCGCGTGCGCCCGATCCTCATGACAACCTTCGCCATGATCGCCGGCATGATCCCGATGGCGCTCGGCCTCGGCGAAGGCGGCGCGCAGACCGCCCCGCTCGGCCGCGCCGTCGTCGGCGGCCTCGCCGGCGCGACCCTCGCGACGCTCTTCGTGCTCCCATCCTTTTTCGCCCTGCTCCGCGGCCGCGCCAGCACCCGCTCCCGCTCCCTCGATCCCGAGGATCCGGAGAGCGTCCACCACGCCAAAGCATGAACCAAGCCTTGCACTACAGAGACGGGATGGTCCGGGAGAAGACCTCCCAACGTCTGTCTCTGCGCCCCTCCCGCCTCTGCGGTGCATCCCCGTCGGCTGATTTCAATTCGCACCTGCCACTTCACCCCTCTCGCCGCCCCTCTCCGGTATTTTTCACCATGCGCCTCCTCGCCCCGCTCGTCCTCCTCGCCTCTGCGCTCTCCACCGCGCTCGCCGCCGACGCGCCCAAACCGCTCGAGCTTCGCGCCGCGCGCCCAACGCGCGGCGATGTTGTCCGCTACGTCGCCGCACCCGGCACCATCAAGCCCGCGCAACAAGCCACGCTCTACGCGAAAGTCCCCGGCTACCTGAAATCCCTCGCCGTCGATCGCGGCGACACCGTGACCGCCGGTCAGCCCCTCGCCGTCATCGAGGTGCCCGAACTCACCGCCGATCTCGCGAAGCAAAAAGCCGAAGCCGACGTCGCCGCGACCATCCACCGCCGCCTGACCGACGCGCAGAAAAAATCCCCGGATCTCGTCACGCCGGTCGCGCTCGACGAAGCCGCCGGCCGCCTCGCCATCGCACGCGCCGCGCTGGAACGCACCGAGACGCTGCTCTCGTTCGCGAAAATCACCGCGCCCTTCGCCGGCGTCGTGACCGCGCGCCATGTGGACGTCGGCGCGTTCATCCCCGCCGCCACTTCCGGCAGCGCGGCCAACACCGCTGCGCTCGTCACGATCATGGACCTCGCCACCGTGCGCGTCACGGCCTCGGTCCCCGAGCTCGACGCCGCGCTCGTCGCCGTCGGCCAGCCCGTGAAATTCTCCTTCGAAGCGCTGCCCGGAAAAACCTTCGAAGCGCGCGTCTCGCGTTTTGGCTACGCGCTCGACCCCGCCACGAAGACGATGGTCGTCGAAGCCGACGCCCCGAACCCCGGCCTCGCGCTGCGCCCCGGCCTCTACATCACCGCCCGCATCGGCGTCGAGAAACACACCGGCGTCATCACGCTCCCCGTCGACGCGCTCGTGATGGAAAAAGCCGCCTCCTTCGTCTTCAAAGCCCTCGACGGCAAAGCGAAGAAGACCGCGATCAAACTCGGCTTCAACGACGGCACCCGCTTCGAAATCGCCGAAGGCCTCGCCGAAACCGACCTCGTGTTGCTCCCCGGCAAAACCGCGCTCACTGACGGCCAGCCCGTCACCGCCATCGAGCAAAAATGATCCGGATTTTTGGAACGCTAATCTCCGCTAATAAAAGCTAATGCCGAACCACTCCAATTCCGCGCTCTCCACTCGCCGATTAGGCGAATGGTCCGAGCTTGGAAAGATTAGCGAAGATTAGCGTTCCCCCACTGCCTTGGCCTTTTCCTTTTCCCGTATGTCCCAGCATTGCCCGCTCGTCGTCGCCCTACATGATCCGGATTTTTGGAACGCTAATCTCCGCTAATAAACGCTAATGACGAACCGCTCTCATCCAGCTTTTCCCCGTTCGCCGATTAGGCGAATGGTCTGAGATTGGAAAGATTAGCGCAGATTAGCGTTCCCCCCACGCCTTGGCCTTTTCCTTTTCCCTTTTCCGTATGTCCCCGCTTCGCCTGCTCGCCGTCGCCCTCCTCGCCGCCTCGCTCCTCTCCGCGGCCGACGCCCCCTACCCCATCGATCTCGCGACCGCGTTGAAACTCGCCGGCGCGCAAAACCTCGACGTCGCCCTCGCCCGCGAACGCGTCTCCGAGGCCGAGGCTGCGCACGAGCAGGCGCGCCAGAAATTTTTCCCGTGGCTCGCCCCCGGCATCCAGTGGCGCCGCCATGACGGCCGCCTCCAAGACGTGGTCGGCAACATGATCGACACCCGCAAGCAGACCCTCGCCGTCGGCCTCACCGTCGGCGCGCAGATCGATCTCGGCGACGCCTACTACCAGTCCCTCGCCGCGAAACAGCTCACGCGCGCCGCCAGCGAAGCACTCAACACCCGCCGCCAAGACGCCGTGTTCGCCGCCGCCGCCGGCTACTTCGAACTCGCCCGCGCCGCCGCCGCCACCACAACTGCCCGCGAGGCCCTCGCCCTCGCCGACACCTACGCCGCCGAAGTGCGCGCGGGCGTCGCCGCCGGCATCGCCTCCACCGGCGACGCCGCGCGTGCCGAAGTGCAGGTCGCGAAGAACCGCAGCCTTGTCGCCACCGCCGACGAGGCGCGCGCCATCGCCGCCGCCCGGCTCGCCACGACGCTCCGCCTCCCGCCCGCCACCGATCTCCAGCCCGAGCGAACCGCCCCCGCGCCGCTCACGCTCTTTCCCGCCGACGTCACGCCCGGCGCGCTCGTCTCGCAGGCCCTCGCGCACCGCCCTGAGTTGACGCAGGCCGGCGCGCTCACCGAGGCCTCCGAAGCCCAACTGAAAGCCGCGCGCACCGGCCCGCTCATTCCCACCATCGGCGCGACCGCGCAACTCGGCGGCCTGCGCGGCGGCCGCGGCGCCAACGCCTCCGGCGAATTTCACGACACCGAGGACTACGCGCTCGGCGTGAGCTGGCGCGTCGGCCCCGGCGGGATCGGCGACACCGCGCGCCACCGCGCCGCCGAGGCGCGCCTCCGCGCCACGAAGCTCGACCGCGAACGCGTGAGCGACCAAGTCACCCGCGAGGTCATCGAAGCCCACGCCCGCGTGCGCGGCGCGACCGCGCGCCTCGACGCCGCGAAGCAAGCCCTCGCCGCCGCCGAGTCCTCCTGGAATTTCTCCCGCGCCCGCCGCGACTTCGGCGTGGCGGCAGTGTTGGAAGCCGTGCAAGCCGAGCAAGATTTCACCCGCGCCCGCCTCGACTACCTCGAAACCATCGCCGCGCATAACGCCGCGCACTATGCGTTGCAGCGCGCGGTGGGCGGGGCGGTCGCGCCGTAGTCGGGCGGGTGGGTTTCACGAGGCGAGACGCCTCGTCCACGACTGCTGCGCGCACCGCGGAGTCGCGGCTGAGGCGTCCCGCCTCAGTGCCTTCGGGGCCATCCCGTCAGTTCCGTCAGTTCGCGACCGTCAACTCGCCGCGCCGTCGGCTGGCGGCGTCCGTTGCAGCTCCATCAGTTTCACCAGCAGAAAAAGCCCAGCGACCGTGATGCCCAGCACCGCGTAACCCGCGACATCGTGCACCGTTCCTTCGATTGCGGCCGAGCCGTAATTGTAGGCCCACCCCGTCAGAAACAGCCCGCGCAGCAGGTTCGTGAAGAGCGCAAATCCCATCGACGCCACCACCACCGTCGCCTTGCGCACCGGACCCTCGACAAAAACCGCCGCCATGAACGACCCCGCAAACAGGCACGCCGTTAGCGAGCGAATCCCCGAGCACGCTTCCTCCACCCCCACGCGCCCGGTCGGCAGCACGAGCACGTTGCCCTGCTGCTCGATGGGCAGGCCCAGCACGTCGACGAACACAAACGCCACGACCGCCACCACCTTCCGCAAGAGTAACAATTTCAGTTCCGTTTCCACCGCCGAGACCATCGGCGCCGAGACCAGCCAGACCAGCGCCGGAAACAGGAACAGCGCCGTGAGCCGCACGCGCGCGTCGTCCCACCACCGCGCCGCCCGCGCCCCTTCCGTCGCCGGCGCGTGCAGGAAAATCAACGGCAACAGCATCGCCACCGCCCCCATCGTGATCGCCAGCGTCCCTGGCGACGACGGCCCCGCCCCCGCGCGATAAAACGATCCGAGCAGGAACAGCAGCGCCCCGCCCGCAAACGCCGCGCCCGCCGCGCCCGCCAGCGCCCACCGCGCCACGCCGGTCGCGCGCGGACTCCCCGCCGTCACGCATGCCGCGTGCGCCGCCGCAATCTTCCCCCACCGATCCCACACCACAAACGCGACGAACAACGGCACGATCCAGCCGAAGCCGTAGTCGTCGCGCAGGCGCCACCAATACGACTGGTCCCACGCCACGAACGCGAGCAGCCCCACCCCGAGCAACAACGCCCCGGCAAAGAGTCCGGACACCCCGGGAAACCATCGTTGCACACGCGACCACATGCGCCGCGAGCGAACCAAGCACCCCCGCAAACGCGAGCCGATTGAGCCCGCCACCGCACCCCGCGGCCTCCGCCCGACCGCCCGCCATGCGCGCACTCGATCGCGCACGCGCCTCACGCGCCGCTCATCGCCGCGCCGCGAGCCGCGCCCCGATCAATGCGCGCAACTCCGGTTCCAGCTCCGACGCGCGCTACGCGAAACGCGAGCTCACCGACGGCAACGGCACGCCGCCCTTGCTGACCAGAATCGTCTACTGCTTGCCGCCGCAGCGGGGCTCGTCGCCGGAATCCACCTCCGCGTGTTCAAACCCCTGCCCCGAACGCCACGTGAGGGCGTGTTCCCCGGTGCCGAAATCGTAGCAAATCTGAAACCCGGAGACGGCGCCCGCCGCATCGTGCCAGACCACGAGTTCAAAGCCGTCCGACTCGAACCACCGCCGCGATCCCGGCCCGGACTCCTGCTTGACGTTGCGAAATTCGACCAACACGGCGCGCAGCCTGCCGTCTCCGGGCGCGGTGTCAAAACTCCGCGCGGTCGCACGCCCACGGTGCACCGCATATTCACGAAGGGAAGCGTTTGGCGGTGACGGCGAGGATCGCGCGACGGGCGTGGTCTTCACCGAAGTGGGTCTGGTGGTCGGTGGTGGTGAGGTGACGCCCGTTGGGCTGCT